>JAFWCP010000150.1 GCA_017536845.1 Solobacterium sp.
AAGATGAAGTCCATCAGGAAACTGCTGATGCTTCACAGAAGTGCTGCTCATATCAGGATGGTCCAGGTCCGGAAACATTGATAAGAACAGTACTGCATCAATACTTTACAGGAAAACAGCCGTCCTTAGAATATGTTTCAGGAAATTTGACTTCAGATTTGCCTGGAGAAGCGGATATTCCCTTCTGTATTTCAATATGGGATAGAATATGGAAAAGAGAGGAATTGTCATGACCGGAAGACCGAATATCATTATCATCAACCCGGATGAAATGCGCTGGAATACAATGGGTCATATGGGCAATCCTGCCGCAAGTACGCCGCGGCTGGATGCCTTTGCGCAGACAGATGCTGTTTCATTTGAAAACGCATATTGTCAGAACCCTGTCTGCGTCCCTTCCCGCTGCAGTTTCCTGACCGGTTTATATCCCCATGTCCATGGCTATCGGACCATGCATTATCTGATGCATGACGGTTCGGATACCATGTTTGCCGAATTGAGAAAGGCCGGCTATAAAGTCTGGATGAATGCAAGAAATGATTTCATTGCGGCGAACGTGCCGGGTGAAATGGGAAAGCAGTATGACGAAATCCAGCTGGCCCCGTTTCTTTCAGCGCGTGCAGGCTTTAAGGTTTCGGAAGAATTTCCGTATTCCCACTATATCGGGGTGGTGGATGAAGTTACTCTTGATATGGCAGATACCAGGGCAGCCTGTGACAGGATCAGACGGCAGAAAGAGGAAAAAGACCCATTATGTCTTTTTATCGGCTGGATGAATCCCCATGTGCCGTATGTGACGGATCATGAGCATTATGACCGCATCAACCCTGACCTGATCGAGGAAAGGGTGAAGTATGCAGAAACATCCGGCAAGTCGAAGATGATTCAGAAGCTCAGGGAGTTTGCTGATCTTGGAAAGTTTACGGATGAGCAGTGGAAGGAAGTACAGCGCGTCTATCTTGCCCAGTGTTCCTATGTGGACGACATGTTCGGCATGATTGTGGATGCCTTAAAGGAAGCCGGCATTTATGAGGATTCCCTGATTGTCTTCCTGTCTGACCATGGTGATTTCGCCGGTGACTTTGACCTGCCGGAAAAGGCGCAGAATTCGTTTGAAGACATCCTGACAAAAGTGCCGCTGCTGGTGAAACCTCCTAAGGGAGAAACGGTGGATGCCGGGGTGACGAAATCCCTGGCAGAGCTGGTGGACTTCTATGCCACCGTCATGGATTATGCCGGGGTGGAACCGGGCCATGACCAGTTCGGCAGAAGCCTGCGTCCGGTGATCGAAAACAGAGCGGAAGAATTCCGGGAATATGTTTTCTGTGAAGGCGGCCGCCGGGCGTGTGAAAAGCAGGCGGATGAGTATCACAAGTATGGTGACGCCGGTCCGAAAAAGACAAGCGATTACTGGGCCAAGATGAATGCGGAAGCGGATGATGACGCCCATGAAAAAGGCACCATGATCTGTGACGGCAGATATAAGTATGTGAAACGTCTTTCCGGAAAGGATGAGTTCTATGATCTGGAAGCGGATCCCGGAGAGAAAGTCAACCGGATTGAAGAGGAAGCGTATCAGGATAACATTCTGAACCTGAAACTGGCAATGCTGGAATGGTACCAGGAAACATGCGATGCTGTTCCCCGGGCTTTTGATTCCCGTTTCCTGACAAAGGAATCTCTGAAGTAATATGCAGAAAACCGTATCCCGCGAAAGGATACGGTTTTGCTGAAAAGGTTATTCTGCTTTCAGATGGTCTTTGCGGTAGACGATGTTGCCGTCTTTGCCGTCATGGCGTTGAAAGTGCGGGCTGGCTGCTTTGGCAATACAGACATCCCGGTTCATGATACGGGCCGGAACATGGTCATCCGTTCCTTTCAGGATTTCATCGCAGACCTGGATCAGGTTCGTGAGCAGGTCTCCGGAAGCTTCCATCTGATGATGCATCATAAAGCAGCGGTCATACTTTCCTTCCAGCCTTCTGGAAACTGTTATCAGGTTTTCCCGGTATGTTTCAATCGGGGAAGTGAATTCGTCAAAGACAAAGGTTGCATTGTTTGCGGCATCGCCGGTAATCAGGATTTTTTCTTCCGGGATCAGTACCACCATTGTGCCGGGCGTGTGCCCGGGCAGGGCATATGCTTCCGCATGAATCCCGCCAAGATCCATGCTGTCGTTGTCATGCAGGTCTTTGAAAAAATCAGGCGCTGTCGGAGGTATGTATTCTGCTTCTGCCCAGCTGCCGGGTTCTGCCCGAAGGTTGTGTTCAATATAGTCCTGGCGCACAGGAAGCGGGGAATGCAGAAGGTATATCTCCTTGTCGGCAGGATTCATGTATACTTCCTTATCTATAAAAGCCGGAGCGCCAAGGGCATGGTCGACATGGCCATGGGTAATCCAGACAGTTAACGGAAGATCAGTCAGAGAGTCTGTCAGCTGACGCAGATTGCCGACGCCAAGGCATGTATCTATCAGCAGGGCTTTGTCTTCTCCTTTAATGAGATACATGATTTCACCGGTGCGGCTGCGGATGGCATCAATATGGGCTGTGACTTTTTCCACGGAATAATAGTGATCGGAAATCATTTTCAGATCCTCCTTCAATGCTGGTTTTATCATATTGCACATCATAGAATCCTGTCAATCCGATCAGCGGTTCGACCATGGCGTGCCTGAGCTGAAGCAGCAAAGCATTTGTTTTCAGCGGTCAGGATTTCACGGAAGCTCTTAAGGAAGCAGAAAACCAGATCATCATATGCAGATATGCCTGGGCACTTCGAAACAGAAAGTATCGGGAAAAACATTTATTTGCGATTGTCTTCCATGGCAGGAAATGCAGGGTACGTGAAGTATTTGATCCGTCATTTTCTCAAGGTGCATAAGAAAGCACCTTTTGTTTTCCTCGTCATGATCAGAAAATGTATATCACAGGATGGATTGAAAAAGGAGATTTTCTCTCCTTTGACGCCATTATAATATCATAAAACAAGCGAAATTTCAAGAGTTGTTATTCCTTTTGGCAAGCTGTAATAAATATACAGTACAACAGGAGGAAACAGATATGGATCACATGACTGCACTTGTCAGCACCTTTGCCAGAGCATACCATTACCGGAACAATGAAGAATGGGTGTTCGCTGATGCGTATGCGGAAAAGATGCTGAAGGAAGAAGAGTATGAAGGAATTGCGCATCACATGGCAGAAGGGATTGCGTATTTCGCACCGGGGTTTGAAGGCACAAAGGAAGAAGCACTGCGCTATATTGTGGACCATCAGCTGGCACCGTCGGTGCTTGCCCGCAGTGCCTTCTGCCAGAAGGCAATGGACAATGCCGTAAGCAATGGCTGCCGGCAGATTGTCCTTTATGCCGGGGGTTATGATACCACCGCCCTTCGTATTCATAACAAGGATGTAAAGCTGTTTGATCTGGACCTGCCGGAGGTCATTTCGGATAAGCAGAAAAGAATGGCGTTCGGCCAGCCTGTCTGCCAGGTCGAATACATCGGCTGTGACCTGGCTGAAACCGGCTGGATGCAGGATCTTGTCCAGGCCGGGTATCAGAAGGAAGATCTGTCCTTCAGCAGCCTGCTTGGCATCAGCTATTACCTGTCCCGGGAGAATTTCCAGACCCTGCTTTCCGGTATCGGCAGGATCAGCCGCAAGGGCTCGGCCATCTGCTTTGACTATCCGATGGCGGAAGAAGGAAAGGAAAGCCAGCGCAATCGGGAACTGGCTGCCGCAGCCGGGGAACGGATGAAGGCGAAGTATACGTATGAACAGCTGAAGGCACTGCTGGAAGAAGCCGGTTTTGAAATCATACGACATCTGGATGCCGGGGCGGCGGAAGAAGCCTTCTTCACTTCCTACAACCGCAGATATCCGGAACATCGCATGGCAGCACCGCAGGGTGTCGGCTATTGCCTGGCGGTGAAACAGGCATCATATTGACAAGCGAAACGAATGCGGTAAGATAAAACTGTTTATGAAAAGGGGGTAAATCGAATGAATTCGAATACGTCTACAAAAACAATCGTTGCGACCGGCCTTGGTGCGGCATTGTTCTGGGTATTGTTCATGTTTGTCAAGGTGCCTTCTCCGGTGCCTGAGACCAGCCTTCAGCTTGCTTACGGTGTCTCCGCTTTCTTTGCGGTTGTGTTCGGCCCGATTCCGGGTTTCCTGGTTGCCTTTGTCGGCCATGCGCTGTCTGACTTCATGAGCTATGGCTCACCCTGGTGGAGCTGGGTCATTGCGTCCGGTGTTTCGGCGCTGGTGATCGGCCTGGCCCATGGCAAGGTGGCACCGGCTGTGGAAGAGGGCAGATTCGGCCAGAAGGAAATCATCACGCTGGCTGTCTATGCCGTCATCGCCAACGTCGCGGCATGGCTTGTTGTGGCTCCGGTGCTGGATATTGTCATCTATTCCGAGCCGGTGAAAACCGTCTTCCTGCAGGGTATTGCAGCCTGCATCCTGGATGCCATCATTGCCATCGTCCTTGGCAGCATTTTCCTCAAGGCGTATGCTTCCACCAAGACCGGCAAGGGCAGCCTGTCCAGAAACGGTTAATCAGTTCAGCCTGTATGAGATCATACGGGCTTTTTCTTTTCAAAGGGATTATGGTACAGTATGGCAGGGTGATGATATGGAAGAAGTGATTGTATTCAAGAATTTCAGTTTTCAGTATTTTGAGCAGAGTGAACCGACCCTGCATGACATCAATCTCGTCATTCACAAAGGGGAAAAGGTGCTCATTGCCGGACCCTCCGGGTCGGGCAAAAGCACCCTTGGACACTGCATCAACGGCCTGATTCCTTTTGCTCATAAAGGCGAGATCAAAGGCTCCCTGAAGGTCTGCGGAAAACAGACGAAGAACGAAAGCCTGTTTTCCTTAAGCAATCATGTCGGCACCGTGCTGCAGGATTCAGACGGCCAGTTCATCGGCCTGAGTGTTGGCGAAGACATTGCCTTTGCGTTGGAAAATGACCTGATTGAACAGGAAGAGATGAAAAACCGGGTGAAGAAGGTTGCCGGGATGGTGGATATGGAAAGCTTCCTTGCCCAGAACCCGCATGCCTTAAGCGGCGGCCAGAAGCAGCGTGTCTCCCTGGCCGGGGTGATGGTGGAGGATGCCCAGATCCTGCTGTTTGATGAACCGCTGGCCAACCTGGATCCGATAACCGGCAAGACTGCCATTGAGCTGATTGATGACATTTCAAAGGACAGGACGGTCATCATCATTGAGCACAGGATTGAAGATGTCCTGCACCGTCCGGTGGACCGGATCATCCTGGTGGATGAAGGCAGGATTGTCATGGACGATACCCCTGACCGGGTGCTGGCTTCGGGGATCCTGGTGAAATACGGGGTGCGGGAACCGCTGTACGTCACTGCCGCAAGATATGCCGGCATGGCGATTACGGAAGACTGCCATCCTTCCTCTCTGGATGCTTTCAAGGCTGACGGGGAAAAACTGCAGGCCTGGTTCAGTGCCAATTACATCAGGTCAAAGGACATCAGACGGAAAGACCTTCTTGATGTCTGCCATATTTTCTTTTCCTATAACGGCATCAGGCCGGTGCTGGATGATGTCAGCCTGATCATCCATGAAGGGGAGATGTTATCCATTGTCGGGAAAAACGGGGCCGGCAAAACAACATTGTCTTCGGTGATCTGCGGGTTTATCAGACCTGATGAAGGAACCGTTTCTCTGAACGGCGAAGATCTTTCGAAGTACTCCATTTCCGAAAGGGCGGAGCACATCGGCATTGTCATGCAGAACCCGAACCAGATGATCTCAAAGACGATGATCTTTGATGAGGTGGCTTTGGGATTGAGGATCCGGAAAATGGATGAAGAAACGGTAAAGCAGAAGGTCTATGATGCCTTGAAAATCTGCGGGCTGTATGAGTTCCGCAGCTGGCCGATTTCGGCTTTGAGCTATGGCCAGAAGAAACGCGTGACCATTGCGGCAATTCTTGTCTTAAGCCCGAAGGTTCTGATCCTGGATGAGCCGACAGCCGGCCAGGATTACCGGCATTATTCAGAGATCATGGAATTCCTGAAATCCCTGAATGAGAAAGGCCAGACGATCATCCTGATCACCCATGACATGCATCTGATGCTTGAATATACCGATCGGGCCGTGGTATTGAGTGAAGCAAGAAAAATCGCTGATGAAAAGGCTTTTGAAGTGTTATGCGATGAAGAACTGACAGAACGGGCAAATCTGAAGGAAACATCATTGTTCCACCTTGCCCGGAAAGCCGGCATTGAAGATGCCTTAGGCTTTACGGAATGCTTTATCCATTATGACAGAGAGGTAAGAAGTCATGAAAATCAGAACCTTCTCATACAGTGACCTGGATACCTTTGTCCATCGTCTGTCAGGATTGTCCAAGCTGGTATGTTTCCTGCTTCTGACAAGCGCCATCATGTTTACGTATGACATCCGGGTGATCATCGGGGTGATGATTCTTTCCCTGGTCATGATGAAAACTGCGAAGATCCGTTTTTCACAGATCAAGGTCATGCTTGCCTATGTCTGTGCCTTTCTGGCCTTCAACTTTGTTCTGACCTTTGTCTTTGCGCCGGAATACGGGGTGGAACTCTACGGGACAAGGCATGTTCTGTTCCATCTTGGCGGGCCGTATACGGTAACAGCCGAACAGCTGTTTTACCAGGTCACCAAGCTCATGAAGTATTTATCAGAGATTCCTCTGGGCATCATCTTTGTACTGACGACGCATCCTTCTGAGTTTGCCTCCAGCCTGAACCGGGCCGGGGTGTCGTATAAGATCTGCACATCCTTGTCTTTGACCTTAAGGTATTTCCCGGATGTGGCCCAGGATTACAACACCATTTCCCTTGCTTCTCAGGCCAGGGGTCTGGAAATGTCAAAGAAGGCCGGCATGATGGAACGGCTGAAACGTTCGGGGGAAATCCTGATCCCGCTGATCATGACGACCATGGAACGAATTGAAGTCATTGCCAATGCCATGGATTTACGAGGCTATGGCAAGCATAAGAAACGGACATGGTACTCTGCCAGGCCGTTAAGAAAGGCGGACTGGCTGGCTATGGGCGTGTCCTTATGTGTCTTGTTGGTATCGTTGGCGGTCAGGATCTTCATCAACCATTCGCTGTATTACAACCCGTTTATTTAGGAGGAGATATGAATACAAAACCACTGGACCTTCTGGTCTTCCAGACAGATTTTACGTATAAAGAAGGGGCTGTTGCGGCCATGTATGGTGTGGTCAGAAGCGTCAGCCGGGATGTGGAAATCATTACCGCGACCCATGACCTGCCGCAGTTTGATATCTGGAGTGCATCTTATCGGCTGATGCAGTATGTGCGCTTCTGGCCCAAAGGCACGGTGTTTGTATCTGTTGTGGATCCGGGAGTTGGTTCTTCCCGGAAGGCATGCTGTGCTGTGACGAAGGATGGGTACTATATCGTTACTCCTGACAATGGTACATTGACCCATGTGGAACGTGTGCATGGGATTCAGGAAATCCGGGAGATTGATGAAGAAACCAATATGCTGAAATCAGACCTGCGGTCTTCTGTCTTCCATGGCCGTGACTTATTCGGCTACTGCGCGGCAAGGCTGGCGGCAGGCGTGATTACATATGAACAGGTGGGTAAGGCGTATGATCCCAAAGACATTGTCAGGCTGGAAATCAAAGAACCTGAAATCAGGGAAGGCAGGGCTTCAGGCATCCTGGAAATCGATGACCCCAATTTCGGCAATGTGTGGACAAACATTCCTACGGAAGATTTCATCAAAGCCGGTTTTGACTATGGCGAGATGGTCCATGTTACCTTAACCAATGGGGAGAAAACCATCTACGCCAAGGATACGAAGTTTGTGAAGACCTTTGCGGATGTCGGCAAGGGAGAACCGTTAATCTACAACAACGAACTGACGCATATCTCTTTGGCCTTAAGCCAGGGCAGTTTCCTGGATGCATATCATGCCGGCTTTGGCAGTTCCTACCGTATAATATTCACAAAGAAATAAATAAAGGAGGAGTTTCTGATGGCAGAGCTGTATTATCACGATGGTTTCCACGGAAGCTATCAGATTGGGAATCAGACCCTTTCCATCGGCAAAGATGCAATCATGCCTTATGACATGACCTATGGTGCCATTGCATCCTGCCTGTATGCAACTTATCTGGGAATTGCCATGCAAAGGATGTGTATGTCAGGAATGCCCATGTCTCCATTGACGGCAGGAAGCGGACAACCGTGCCCACAACCCTGGAATACCTTTCCATCCATATGGTTGTGGATACCGATGCCGAAGAAGATGCTGTCAAGGCATGCATGGACCAGGCCATCCTGAACTGTTCCATGGTGCAGACCTTCGCCAGGGTTGCAGAGATTGATTATTCGGTGGAAATCGGTGAAGCTGTCGAAAAGGCAGAAAGCCAGGATGCACCGGCCTGCAGTCTTGACGGCAAGGGCTGCTGAATGGAAGTCATCAGGGCTATAGAAACCTGGCAGCAGGCCGGGGCGTATTACGTCCGCATCCAGGCCATGGCAAAAAAGCACCATATCACATTGCGGCAGGAGTTTGATGACCATGACGGTCCGGATACGAAATACATCGTCATCACCGATGCGGATTTCCCGATTGCCACAGCACGGATGTATCGGCTGGATGCTGAAAGGATGATGATCGGCCGGGTGGTCGTCCTGCCGGAATACCGCCATCAAGGCATCGGGACACTGACCGTCCGGGAATGTGAGAAATGGGCGTCTGAGCTTGGCTGTACCACAGCTGTGCTGGAAAGCCGGGACAATAAGACAGCTTTCTATGAACAGATGGATATGCCATCTGCGGGGAAGAAAGCCAAGGTGATACCTTCCGCACGGTGCGGATGGAAAAGGCAATCTGAAGATCAACGGATGGCAGCATCCGTTTTTCATTTGCGGCGGAATGTGGTAAAGTAAGTCAGGACAAACAGAGTTTTCATAAGGAGGATGCATATGCGGGTACATAAGAAAGCAGCTTTTGTTTTCTCCGGCATGATCAGAAAATGTATATTACAGGTTGGATTGAAAAAAGTTATTTTTATCCTTTGACGCCATTATATTGTCACAAATAAAGCATAATTTCAAGAGCTGTTATTCGTCTTGATAAGCTGTAAGAAATATACAGTATTACAGGAGGAAACAGATATGGACCACATGACAGCATTTGTCAGCACCTTTGCAAGAGCTTACCATTACCGGAACAATGAAGAATGGGTGTTCACCGATGCGTACGCGGAAAAGGATACTGAAGGAAGAAGAGTATGAAGGAATTGCGTATTTCACACCGGGGTTGAGGGCACAAAGGAAGAAGCACTGCTCTATATTGTGGATCATCAGCTTGCACCTTCGGTTTTTGCCCGCAGTGCCTTCGGCCGTCAGACAATGGGCAGTGCCGTAAACAATAGCTGCCGGCAGATTGTCCTTAATACCGGGGGCTGTGATACCACCGCCCTTCGTATTCATAACAAGGATGCAAAGCTGTTTGATCTGGACCTGCCAGAGGTTATTTCGGATAAGGAACAGCGATGATTGAAAAGCGGCGTCAAAGAGACTATAATGATTGTAACAGCCGATTATAAAGGAAATCTGTCTTATAATCAGCTGAAAGCATACAAATAATGGCTGTTTCAGCTGAATATAAAGGAGGTAAGCGTATGTGGATGGTTGGAAGAGAAGCCGAACAGCAGATTCTGGATGATTGCCTGCATTCACCCCGTCCGGAATTTCTGGTGGTTTACGGCCGTCGTCGTGTAGGAAAAACATATCTGATCCGGCAGTTCTTTCGAGAAGGATTTTCCTTTTATGCTACAGGTGTTGCCGGCAGTAAGACAAGAGACCAGCTGAAGTTTTTTAACAATGCTCTGCAGGAATACGGGTGTCCGCAGAAGAGAATCCCCGAGGATTGGATGGAAGCTTTTTCAAGACTGAAAGAAGTACTGAACAAAACAGATGTGTATAGAGATGCTTCCGGGAGACGTGTTGTCTTTCTGGATGAAGTGCCTTGGATGGATACCAGACGCTCAGATTTTAAGAGTGCTCTGGATTATTTCTGGAACAGCTGGGGTTCAGCGCAGGAAGATCTACTGTTAATTATCTGCGGTCGGCGACTTCCTGGATCATCGACCATCTTCTCACGGATCGAGGCGGTTTTTATAATCGTGTGACAAAGCAGATCCATCTGCTTCCTTTCACGCTCAGAGAATGCGAAGAATTCTTCAAGGCAGGTTCTGTACCGATGACAAGACAGCAGATTATGGAAGCTTATATGGTCTTTGGCGGAATACCGTATTATCTGACTTTGCTCAATCCCAGGCGCAGTATTGCGCAGAATATTGATGATCTGTGTTTTCGTGAGAATGGAGGCCTTCGTTATGAATCAAATCTGCTGTTCTCATCACTGTTCCGCAATGATCGAAAGCATTCAGCCGTTATTCACGCAGCCGCGCTTAAACGCGGCGGCGTGACAAGAAGTGAACTTGCGGAAATCAAGGAAATCGGGGACAATGAAAAACTCACCCTGACATTGGCGGAACTGGAACAGTGCGGTTTTATCAGAAAATACCGCAGCGGCGCGTCTGATAAGAAAGGCTTCCTGTATCAGATCATTGATCCTTTCACGTTATTTTCTTTGACATTTCTTGAGAATGCAAAGCTGCCGTCATGGAGCGGATATATCGGTACGCCCGGCTATTATGCCTGGCGGGGAAACGCATTTGAAATTCTGTGCCTGAATCATATTCCTGAAATCAAAGACACGCTTGGTATACGTGGAGTTGAAACCATGGAATATCCCTGGCGCAGTAAATCATCCTCACCGGGGGTGCAGATTGATTTGCTGATGGATCGGAAAGACGGTATTATCAATCTGTGTGAAATGAAATGTTCAGATCAGGCGTATGCTATTGATGCGGCATACGAGAAGAAGCTTCTTGAAAAAATTGCTGTATTCCGGCAGGAAAGCAGATCCAGGAAAGCAATTCATCTGACAATGGTGACTTCGAACGGCCTGGTTCATAACGCTCATGCGGGGAATGTCATCAGTGAAGTATCCGGTGAGGAGCTGTTTCGATAGAAGAATACACTGCAGGCAGATCAGAGGAACAGCCTGTATTTATGCCCGGTCAGAGTCGTCCTTGCATCACGAATGACATGAATGATCAAAGAACGGTCTGCTGACAGAATGGTTTCAGGGGTTGTACTGTGATACCTTATGTGCATTTTAAAACAGCCTCACGAATGAGACTGTTTGTGATGATCTGGCTTATCTCCCGGAAACGTCAGTACATTGAACTAATACATCTGAAATAGGATCAGCGGATGACAGCATCCGTTTTTCATTTATGGCAGACTATGGTAAAGTAGGTCAGGACGAACCGTCTTTATTTCGTAGGAGGAAGCGTATGGCGAAGGCAAATGCATTTACGGAAGGGAAAATCCTGCAGCCGTTATTGAGCTTTGCTCTGCCGGTGGTTGCGGCACTGTTCCTGCAGTCGTTATACGGGGCAGCAGACCTGATGGTGGTCGGCCGGTTTGCGCAGAGTTCGGATGTATCGGCAGTCAGCACCGGGGCACAGATCATGCAGACGGTGACGGGGGTGATTGCCGGCCTGTCGATGGGGACAACCATCCTTCTTGGCCAGAAGATCGGTGAAGGCAAGACAAAGGAAGCAGGAAAAACCGTCGGTGCGTCAATTGTCTTCTTTGCCATGGCAGCAGTCTTTCTTTCGGTATTGTTATTAACCAACATCACCCGCATTGCGGAAAGCATGAATGCCCCGCAAGAAGCATTTACCGGTACCTGCCAGTACATGCGGATCTGCTCTATCGGCCTGGTGTTCATCACAGCCTACAATGTGCTTGGCTCTCTGTTTCGCGGCCTGGGCAATTCCCGGATTCCGTTAGCTGCTGTTGCCATTGCGGCTGTGTTCAATATCATCGGCGACCTGGTTCTTGTGGCAGGTTTCGGCATGGGTGCTGCCGGTGCTGCTTATGCAACAGTGCTGGCCCAGGCGCTCTCCGTGCTGATTTCCCTGGTCATTGTTTCCCGCATGCAACTGCCGTTTGAATTTGAAGGGAAAAAGGATATCCGCTTTGACGGCCGGATTACGAAAAAGATCCTGACGTTTGGCATTCCCATTGCCTTGATGGACCTTCTTGTCGGCATCAGCTTCCTGATCATCCTGGCCATTGTCAATTCCCTCGGCGTCACGGCTTCTGCCGGTGTGGGTGTTGCGGAAAAGGTATGCGGATTCATCATGCTTGTCCCTTCTGCTTTCGGCCAGTCCATGGCAGCATTTGTCGCCCAGAACTATGGGGCAGGGAAAATGGACCGGGCCCATCTTGCCTTACGGTATGGGATCCTGTGTTCTCTGACGGCAGGCATCATCATGGGGTATCTGTCTTTCTTCCATGGCGATCTGTTATGCGGCATCTTCTCAAAGGATCCGGAAGTCATTCTGGCCGGGTGGGAATATATGAAGGCGTATGCGATTGACTGTCTGTTAACAGCATTCTTCTTCTGCTTCACCGGATATTTCAATGGCTGCGGCATGACCGGTTTTGTCATGGTGCAGGGGATCATCGGTGCTTTCTGCATCAGGATTCCCGTGTCCTGGCTGATGTCAAAGCAGCTGCCTGTTTCCTTATTCAAAATAGGTCTGGCAACTCCGGCTTCCTCGTTTGTTCAGACAGTGCTGTGTATTGTCTGGCTGTACACCGTCGCGAAAAAGAAGGAGCAGGAAAGAAGTTCTGCTGTGCAGGAGTAAATGAAATAGTAAGCAGCAGCCGGCTGAGACATTTGATTGAAGAAATGATTCTGGCGTGATATAATTTATGCGCAAAATCGATACAATTATCGGAATAAAAATATCAGGCAGGAGGTGATATCAATGACATATATAAAATGTGTGATTCATTTCCTTGAGCAGCAGGAGCCAGGAATGCCGATTTATTCTGACAGAGTTGCAGAAGTAATTGCGGATGAATACGGAATCACAAAGAAAAAGGCTTCTGCATCTGCAGCTGTTGCGTTGAAACGGATTATGGATCGAAGAGAAATGTCTGACTTGCGCTGCTATCAGAAGGGTGTTTACTATCGTGTAGTCTCAACACCGTTTGGTGAAACGGGGATCAAAAAAGAAAGGCTGATTTCGGATAAGTATCTTCGCAATGACAGCGGTTATGAAACCGGGACATATCTGCTGTATCATCTGGGCTTGACGACCCAGATACCAACGAAACAGATGATTGCGACAAATGCTG
>JAFWCP010000151.1 GCA_017536845.1 Solobacterium sp.
AGGATACCTTAAGTACATTTTAAAACAGCCTCACGAATGAGGCTGTTTGTGATTATCGGGGTTATCTCCCGGGAACGTCAGTACATTGAACTAATACGTTTGAAGAAGCGGATTACCGGATGTATCTGCTGAACCGGCATCTGGAAGAAGCAGCATAATCAAGGTGCCGGCAGCTGAAGCCTTCGTGAACGGCTGGGCATGACTGAAATCTGCCTTACGATATCCGTATGAAGCTGTATCATGAACATGCTTTCTTCTGCCATCCTGAAAAGATTGTCGGAAGCATGGAAACGGCAGGAAAACCGGAGGATGTTATGGTCAATGAATGTCTGATCTGCGGCGCACCGCTTGTCTATCTGGAACATGACGAAGAGATGGAATGTGCGATCTGCCATAAAAAAGTCTTCAGCAAAACCCGCTGCGTCAACGGACATTATGTCTGCAATGAATGCCATATGGCCGGCCTGGATGCAATTCTGGCAGTCTGTATGAAAAGCACGGAAACAGACCCCGCGGCAGTCATTCAGGAAATGATGGCGCTGCCGTTCTGCCATATGCATGGCCCTGAACATCATGTGATGGTCGGGGCGGCCCTGCTGACCGCGTACCGGAACGCGGGCGGAGAAATCAGTCTTGAAAATGCACTGGGCGAAATGATGAACAGAGGCAGGAGCGTCCCCGGCGGGGCCTGCGGCTTCTGGGGCGCCTGCGGCGCCGGCATCAGTTCCGGGATGTTTGTTTCCATCATCTCAGCATCTACGCCGCTTTCTGCAGAACCCTTTGCGCTGGCGCATCAGATGACATCAAAGTCACTGGGAAAGATCGGCGAAATCGGCGGCCCCCGCTGCTGCAAACGGGATTCGTATTTATCCATCCTGGCGGCGGTTGACTTTACGGCGGAGCATTTCGGCGTTCAGATGAAAAAACCGGAAATCATCTGCACGCATGCGGCAAAGAACCGCCAGTGCATCGGCAGACGTTGTCCTTTCAGCCAGGCAAATCATCCAAATCCGCAATGACCTGCCTCAGTACAGATGTTCATGGCTGATTTTCCGTCCGTGTTTTTCATGAATATAAACCACTGAGGATGACCATTCTGCCTGTCTCTTGTCTGCAAAATGTCAGAAATGTGTGTTTCATTTTTCTGCCGGACAATCTTTTCTATGGTAAAATTGATTTCATAAAGAATATCTGATTGAAAGGAGAAAGATCATTATGATCATTCAGAAAACCATGAAAGGAACGGTCCTGAATGTAGCTCTGGAAGGACGTCTGGACACCTCGACTGCCCCTCAGCTTGAAGAGGAACTGAAAAACGATCTGCTCGGCATCTTTAATCTGGAAATGGATTTCTCTAAACTGGAGTATATTTCTTCAGCCGGCCTGCGGGTCTTGCTGTGGGCAAAGAAACAGCTTTACGGCAAGGGCAAGGTTACAATCCGGCATCCCAACGAAATTGTCAGGGAAGTATTCAGTGTCACCGGCTTTGATGATATTCTGCAGGTTGAACTGTGAGGGAAGGTTATGAAGTCAGATGTCATTTTGATTGATAATCATGGCAGCGGTTTTTCCGAAGCTGTCAATGCGGCAAAACAGATCGCCCGGTTCAAAGGGCTTGGTGAGAAAGAAACCCTCCGCCTGCAGCTGTTAGCGGAGGAGCTGCTTTCCATGGCCCGCAGCGTGACCGGGGAATTGCAGGCTTCTTTCTGGCTGGAATGTGAAGAGAATACCTATGAGCTCCATATGACAACCGAAGCTGTTCTTGGCAGAGAGATGCGCAGCAACCTGATCGCTGCCGCAACTTCGAAGCGGAATGAAGCAGCCGGAAGCTTCCTCGGCCGTCTGCGTGACGTATTTGAGCAGGCCATGGCGTCGGATGTCTACTATACTTCCGACTATATTTTCTATGAGATGACAGGTGAAATGAGGGCTGACCAGCCGATCAGCGTGGTCGATGGTCCTGAGTGGGACCGTTATGAACTGTCCATCCTGAAAAAACTGGCCGATGAGGTCAAGGTCTATATCCGCGGACGTCAGGTTCATCTTTCCGTGAAAAAGACATTTGCCTGATCCTTTTCAGCAAAGTCCATCAGAATCCGCCTGTTTTTCCGGATCACTCAGAAAAGGCCGATGGTTTCCGTCGGCCTTTCACTAAGATAAAACCCGGCAGTTTCCTGCCGAAAATGTAAGGAGTACAGAATGTTCAGCAAAGCAGCATTTCCCACCTCTCAGGGGGGATGCCCTTACACAGGCAATCAAGTATACGGAAGAAAAACTGAAGGGAATCGTAAAGAATCGAAAATTTGCCATGCGGGTGCTGCTGGCAGCCGAAGAAGCCGCAGCGCTTTTTATTGAAAAGGCTAAGCCCGGCGCCACTTTGAAGGTGGAAATCCGTCATGGGCTGGCCGGAAGGAAACTGGTCATCAGCGCTCCGGGTGAGCAGGCAGATCCCTTTCCTGACAGCGGTATGGAGGCAGATCTCAGCAATATGGAGGATGAAGATGCCTTGCAGGCAATCAGGGCCATCCTGCTGCGGGCACAGGAAGAACGGATCCGTTTTTCCTGTGCCGGAGGCGTCAACCGGGTCAGAATCTCGCTGGCCTTAACGAAACGTCCGGCCCTGTTCTATACCGTCACCGCCCTGCTGGCAGGCTTGGTCTTCGGCATCATCCTGAAATGGGGGCTGCCGGGGATTGGCGAAGCCGTTGATACATATCTTCTGGATCCGTTTACGACTGTTTTCATGAATGCGCTGCGGATGATCATCGGCCCGGTTGTCTTCTTTTCGATTGTTTCCTGTATCACCCAGTTCAAGAACCTGCGCGAACTGGGCAGAATCGGAGCCAAGGTCATGGGGATGTACCTGCTGACAACGGTCATTGCCATCCTGCCTGCGCTGGGCATTTCCGCTGTCATCAGGCCCGGTGAGTGGGGGTTTGCCCTGGCAATGACGAACGCGGAAGCGGTTGCCGTTGACACGGATGTCGATACCTCCCTGTTAACGACGCTGGTCAATATCGTGTCCGGCAACATCCTGTCGCCGTTTCTGCATGCGGATACGATGCAGATCATGTTTATTGCCGTACTGTGCGGAATTGCCATCAGCAGGATCGGCGAATCCGCCGCCGTGCTGGCTGATTTCTTTGAAGCCTGCAATACACTGTTTCTGACCATCACGTCATTGGTTACCCAGTTTATCCCCGCGGCTGTCTTCTGTTCCATGGCCAGCATGATCCTGACGATGCAGACGGAATCGTTCCTGGCCGTACTTGGCATGGGACTGCTCTTTATCTTCACCTGCGCCTGCATGATCGGCATCTGCTGCCTTCTGATCCTGGTGATGGGGAGCCTGAACCCGCTGACTTTCCTGAAGAAGAGCAGGGAAGGGATGCTGACGAGCTTTACATTAAGCTCAAGCGCCGCGGCCATTCCCGTCAACATGAAGACCTGCACGGAGAAACTCGGCATTTCATCCAGGATCTGCAGTTTTTCCATCCCCCTTGGGGCAATTGTCAACATGGACGGTGCCTGCATCTTCATGGTGATCTGCGGCCTGTTCCTTGCCCGCGCCTATGGCGTGACAGTGCTTTCTTCCGGACTCGTTTCACTGATGATCACCATCATCCTTCTGTCCCTGGCGTCACCCGGCGTCCCCGGGGCAGGCCTTGTCTGCACGGGAATTGTCGTTGCGACCATCGGTGTGCCGATCGTAGGAATCGGCCTGGACATGGGCATTTATCCCTTCCTGGATATGTTCAGTACCGCTTCCAACACGACCGGCGACGTCATGGCAGCACTGGTTGTCGCGAAAAACGAAGGCCTGCTGGATGAGGAATTCTTTAACGGCTGATTCTGAAAATCATGTCATGAGCGGAAAGGAGATATAGAAGGGCTATGAGGAAAAAGAATAAAAAGATGATATGGCTTTCGTTTGTCCTTCTTGCAGTCCTGCTTGTCGGCATTACGGCTTTCCGCAGTAAGCGCAGACAGGAAACCCATATCCTTGTCATGTCGACAGCTGATATCCATGGCTTTCTTATGGATACTTCTTCGGGAAAGGAAGAAACCTTCCAGTACCGCCTAGCCGGCATTGCCGGCAAGGTGAATCAGGTCCGTACGTCACACAGGTATGATGATGTGGTGCTGCTGGATGCCGGCGACATGTTTTCAGGGCATCCGGTGTCCGATCTGAACCATGGCGCATCCATACGGGCTGCCATGGACCGGATGGACTATGACGCCGTGGTGCTGGGCAATCATGAATTCGACGATGATGTGACTGTCTATGCGGCCGATGACAAAGCCACCATTGCCCCATATGAAATCGGGTCTGTTTCAGGCGATTCAGAAACACCGGTTCTGGCCGCCAACCTGTACAGCGCAGATGACGGCAGCCGGGTGGATTTTACCAGCGACTATACGATTCTTGAAAAAGCCGGCGTACGGATTGCCGTAGTCGGCTGGATTCCGGATTATTCCGCCGCTGTGCTGGCTGAAAAAATCGCGCCGTATACGATTGATGATGACCTTGCAAAGCTGGATGCGCTTCTGGGCAGGATCAATGACGAAGAAAGGCCGGATGCGACAATTGTGCTGACCCATGCCGACCCGCTGGAAATTGCCGGCGAACTGTCACCGGCAAACGTGGATCTTGTGATCGGCGGCCATACCCATCAGTTCATTGCTGAAAAAGCCGCCAACGGCATTGTCTGCCTGCAGGGATACTGCTATGGCTGCGGCTATGCCTCGGCGGAAATCGTCATTGGCAAAGACGGCAATGTGGGCGTTCAGGATCTGCGCTGCACCGACCTGACAAGGCAAAGGGAGCGGCTGTATGATACACCGTTGAATGCTGCCCATCTTGACCGTGATATCATGGCTTTGTCGCGTTCGGCCTGGGCTGAGATTGCCGGCCGCATCAGCGAAGAACTCGGCTATATTGATACGGATATCGTCAAGACAAATGACATCGGTGCCAACAGCGCCGGCAACTGGATCAGCGGCCTGATGCTGGAAGCAACAAAGGAATATGGAACGGTCGCCGCGTTTTACAACAACAGCGGCATCCGCACCGGCCTGACGATCCCAAAAGGAAAGACAACCCGCACGATTACATCCGGAGACCTGTATACGATGACGCCCTTCAGCAACCGGCTGCTCATCTTTGAGCTTACCGGCAGGGAACTGGCAAAACAGCTGGCCGATGGCTTAAAGCATGCGGTATACGGGGACCAGATGTCCGGCCTGACATTTACCTATACGGCAGACGGCACAACCGATACACCGCGGGAACAGCGTACCTATACCATCGAAAACATCGTCCTGGATGACGGGACCGTTGTGGATGTCAATGATGAGACGACGGTTTACCGTGTCTGCACGTCATCCTATAATGCCGCTCTTGGCAGCAGCGTATTTGCCGGCCGCCAACCGGTTGTGCCGGCTGAAGAAGCGCCGGTTGATGTGGAAGCATTTATCCGGGTGCTGCGGGAAAACAGAGATCATAACGGCGGTTATATCCCGGTTGATCAAAGCCCCCGCGGCATTGAACTCAAAACCGAGGATCCATCCGAGCCGATTGTCACGTCGGGAAAGGAAATCCAGAAACACGGCAACCTGGGCCTGGCCATTACCGCTTCCCAGCTGTTTGCCAGAGGTTATGAATACGGTGATGTCCTGACCGCCTTCGTCAACGGAAAAAAATATACTGTCCCGTTATGTGCCAGTTCGCTCAACGTCGATACCGGCAATCCGCTGCTGAGGGTGGTCCAGAAAGAAAACCAGGTCAGCCTTGCCTACAATGCACGGTATTTTGCCGGCCTGGCCGGGGTTGCCGAAAGAACAAAAGACGAAAACCAATGGCACTGGCTGGTTGAACAGCCGGTGCCGGTGACGCTCCTTTTGACAGATAAAGGCGGCTATAAGGAAGAATTCCTCGACCGCCAGATGAAATTCTCCAATGAACGGTCCGATTATCCAGGCCTGACGGATGAACAGTTTGCCAACTTCCGCATGATTGCTTCATCCGGTATCAGAAAGGGGATCCTGTACCGTTCCTCTTCTCCGGTTGATCCGGTCAACAGGCGCAATACCTATGCCGACCATGCCCTTGCGGAAGCAGGGGTGAGGACGATCATCAACCTGACCGATACGGAAGCAAAAATGCGGAAGTATGAAGGCTATGAAGAAAGCAGGTACAGCCACTGCGATATCATTGCCCTTCATCTGGGTGTGGATTTTACGACGAAGGAATTCCAGCGGGGACTGGTGGAAGGCCTGCGCTTTATGGCTGAGCATGAAGGACCGTATCTTGTCCACTGCACTCATGGCAAGGACCGGGCCGGCGTGGTGTCGGCACTGCTGGAATGCCTGATGGGGGCTTCGGCAGATGAGGTCTTTGCGGATTACATGGAGACCTACTATAACTTCTACGGCATTACGCGGGAAAGCGAGCGCTATGAATCCATCCTTGAGCGCAACATTGCCAGAACGCTGGCGGATATGTTCCAGGCTGAAGATATTGAAAAGGCAGATCTTGCGGCTTGCGCAGGAGATTATCTGCTTGCCATCGGGCTGCCGGAAGAAACACTGTTAAAACTCAAAGCCAGGCTGGCCGAAACGGCGGATCTGGACGATGACTGACAAAAGAATCTGGAGGCAAATGAATGGATATTGCAATTCTTCTCTGGCTGCAGGAATTCCGCGACGGCATTGGCGCCTATCTCGCCGAGTTCCTGGCCAAAATGACGTTTCTGGGCGAACTGAATACGGCCCTTGTGATCATGGCCGTTCTCTACTGGGCTGTCAGCAAGGATCTTGGCACCTTTCTGCTGATGGGCTGGAGCGGCAACCGGCTTGTCAACGGCGTGCTGAAAGTCACGTTCTGCGTGTACCGGCCATGGATCAGGGATGCCCGCATCATTCCCTATGGCAATGCCATCACCACGGCAACCGGATATTCCTTTCCCAGCGGCCATACGATGAATGCCGTTTCCGTTTACGGCGGCGGTGCCGTGCACAAAGACATGCCTGAGGGTCTGCGCATCGTCCTTTGCCTGCTGGTGCTGATGGTTGCCTTCAGCCGGATGTATCTGGGCGTGCATACACCCCAGGATGTTCTGGTCGGCACCGCTGCCGGCATACTGGTCATGTGGCTGATCTTCAGAATGCTGCAGTGGGTGCAGGAAAATGCCGACCGGGATAAGCTGGTGGTCCTTGCCGGCGTCGTGCTGGCGGCAGCTGTTGCGGTATATGCGGCAGTCAAACCATATCCGACCGATTATGATGCGGCCGGCAAGCTGATTGTGGATGGAGCGAAGATGGCCAATGATACCTTTAAAGGCGTCGGTTTCAGCATGGGTTTCCTGACCGGCTGGTTCCTGGAAAGAAGGTATGTGAAGTTTACGACTGACGTCAGCCTGACGCGGAAGCTCAGCCGGGTGGTGACAGGCCTGCTGCTGTACTATGCCGTCAGCCTGATTGCCGTACCGGTCATCAAGGAAGTCTTTGCCGGCCCGGCCGGAACACTGTTATCGAGTTATCTGCAGGTATTCTGGATTTCCTTCCTTTTTCCCTGGTGCTGCAGACGCTTTGAAAAAGAAGAGCAGGCATGAAGCTGTATCTCCTGGAAGCATCCCTGCAAAGCCGGATCAGAGAGATTGACCAGGCAGTCAGATAAATAATCCGAACGTTCGGATTATTCATATGTCTGAAGAGAGAAAATAACAGATTACTGCGCTACAGATGGAGAATGACGTGCTCTATCGGGTGTCATAACCGGTGCTGTTTTTCCTTGTTATTTTGGCTGACGGTGGTACAATTTTCATCAGAGAAAAAGCCATCAAATGGCAAAAGGAGAATTGATTTTATGAAGGATACACTGAAAAAGCTTTTGGCTGTCGCAATGGCCGGTACGCTGGCCGCATGCTCTGGCGCAAGTGACAAACCCGCCAGCACCAAGCCTGCAGCATCTTCCGCAGGCGGTTCTGAACAGACTCAGCCGGCACCGGCCGCAAATGACGAGAAGGATTACTCGGATTACACCATCCGCATTTATTCCAACTCCAACTCCACGGAGCGCACAACCTGGCTGATCAACGAAGCCAAGGATGCCGGCTTCACCATTTCCATCGACGATAACTCCGTTATCTCCGGTGATACCGTAGCCGTGCAGACTGCCAATGAGAAAAAAGACGGCGACCTGATCTTCGGCCTGAACGAAACAAGATGGGGCCAGATTGTTGACGGAAACTATGAGAACCTGAAGCTTGTCAGCTGGACACCTTCCTGGGCCGGCGAAGTCGGTGAGTACAAGTATGACGGACAGGCTTACGGTATCGTCATCCAGAACGTCCTGATGCTCTATCGTAATGACGAGTTCGGCACCAACGGTGAAGAACTGCATTTCGACCACTGGGCAGATGTTGTTGATTCCGGCTACAAGTGGTACCGTCAGAACAAGATCGGCGGCACAACCAATGCCAACATCAACTCGGCAATGCTCTACAAGTTCACGGATCCTGCATCCCCGGCCGGCGGCATCAGCGTTGACGGCTGGAAGACACTGTGGAAGTTCTGCGCAGACGGCGTTTCCGGCGGCGATGACTACAAGTATGGCTTCGATCCTCTGAACAAGGGTGAAGTCGCGATTTCCGAATTCTATTCCTCTGCTCTTTACGGCAAGATCGACGTTGCGGCTGATGGCTCCGAACATCCTCTGAAGGGCGCTCTTGAGCCTGAAAACTGGGATCTGGTCGACATCAAGGACGGCACATATTACATTGCCGAATACATCGGCATCCTCGATAAGGCCGGCCGTACAGACGAACAGACAGAAGCTGTCAAGGCATTCTGCGAATGGTTCGGCAGTGCGGAAATCCAGGCAGCCTGGGCTGAAGAATTCGATTCCTTCCCCTGCAACGAAGCAGCGGCAAAACTGGTTTACGGCGACAATATTCCGCCGATCTATGAACTGCCGAACTTCGCTCTGACAAAAGTTGCCGGCACCGACATGACCTATGCGGCATATGTCGCTGCCCACAGTGCGGAATGGACCAATATCATGACCAACCTCGGCTTCTACTGGGCAGACCAGAGTGATGCCAAGCCGGAACCGGATTGGGATAACCTTGACTGGGCTACACTGACAGCCGCAGCCAACTGATCAGCATCATAAGCAATGCAGGGCGGGTCGGAGTATCGGCCTGCCCTGCATTGCTTTGTTTCCATCACACAGACAGAGAAAGGAAGAATATGATTCATCTTAATGATATTGTTGTAAAATTCGGCGATTTCACAGCCTTGCATAACATCAACGTCCATGTCAAAGAAGGCGAGTTCTTCACGTTCCTGGGGCCTTCCGGGTGCGGTAAGACAACCACTTTGCGGACGATCACCGGCTTTATCGAGCCGGCGTCCGGAACGGTTGTCGTCAAAGACAGGGATATCACACACGTTCCCATTGAAAACAGAAACATCGGCATCGTCTTCCAGAGCTATGCGCTGTTTCCGACCATGACGGTTTATGACAATATCGCCTTCGGTCTGAAAATCAAAAAGATGAAGAAGGGGGAGATTGATGTCAAGGTCAGAGACATTGCCGGAAAAGTCGACCTGAGTGATGAACAGCTGCAGAAAGCAGTCAGCGAGCTTTCCGGCGGCCAGCAGTAAAGGGTCGCCATTGCCCGTGCCCTCGTCACTGAACCTGCCATCATCTGCATGGATGAGCCGCTGTCCAACCTGGATGCCAAGCTGCGCGTCCAGCTCAGAAACGAACTGAAGAAGATGCAGAAGGACTTCGGCATTACGACGATCTACGTCACCCATGACCAGGAAGAAGCGCTGACCCTGTCCGATAGGATTGCTGTC
>JAFWCP010000152.1 GCA_017536845.1 Solobacterium sp.
GGCTGCAGCCGGAATTCCGGCTGCAGCCTTGTTTATTCCTCTGCTTCGTGCGTCACGACTTCTTCGCGTTTAAGGTCTCTGTGCATCAGGGCCATAATGCTTTCGGACGGGATGCCGCCTTCAAACAGGACGTGGTGGATCTGTTCGGTGATGGGCATTTCAATTCCCATCTTTTCTGCTTCTTCATAGACGATGGCACAGGCGCCGATGCCTTCCACGGTCTTTGTGTTCTCCCGCAGGAACTTCTCCGCACTGTCATCCCTGCCGATCTGATATCCGGCCATGAAGTTGCGCGAGTGCCGGGAGGAACAGGTCACGATCAGGTCGCCGACACCGTCCAGACCGAGGAACGTATCCATGCGTCCCCCTTTTGCCATGCCGAAGCGGGTCATTTCCGCCAGTCCCCTGGTCATCAGGGCTGCCCTGGCGTTGTCGCCCTGGCCGATGCCGGACAGGATGCCGGAAGCGATAGCAAGGATGTTCTTGACGGCACAGCCGATCTCAGCCCCGATGACGTCATCGCCTGTATAGACGCGGAAGACGTCGTTGGAAAAGACCTGCTGCACAAGCTTTGCCGAAGAGAGATCATCGCTTACGGCATTGACTGCCGTCAGCAGACGCGCAACAACCTCCTCGGCATGTGAAGGGCCGATCAGTGAAACCACTGCCTGCAGAAAGGCTTCAGGGACGCTGCGCAGGATGACTTCGTAAAGCCTTTCATGCGTAACGGGATGAAACCCCTTGGCGACGTTGACAAAAACCGTCTTATGATCCAGATACGGAACGATCTGCGCAATAACATCTTCGAGCGCTCTGGAAGGTACGGCCAGCAGGATGATGTCGGCATCTTTGACAATTCCGATATCATCCGATGCCAAAACGGCATGGTTCAGTTCCGTCTCGAAGTACCGGCTGTTCGTATGAAGGGTATTGATCTCTTCAGCAGCGCTCCTGTCACGGCCGTAAATGACGACATCATGGCCGTTATCTGCCGCTACCTGGGCCAGCGCCGTGCCCCAGGAGCCGGCACCGACAATCCGCAGCTTCATTCGGTCACCTTTTTGCGGACGATGATGCGGATCGGCGTGCCTTCAAAGTCAAATGCCTGCCGCAGGGCATTTTCCAGGAAACGCTGGTACGAGAAATGCAGCAGCTTGGGATCGTTGCAGGAGAGAACGAAGGTCGGCGGGCATTCCTTGACCTGGGTTGCGTAATAGATCCGGAAGCGCTTGCCGTTTCTTGCCGGGGCGGGATTGGTCATCTGCGTATCGGCGATCACTTCATTGAGGATATTTGTCGGAATGCGCCGTTTCGCATTTTCCAGCACCCGGTCAAGCATCGGCAGGATGGTATCCACCCGCTGTCTTGTCTTCGCACTGACATAGAGGATCGGCGCGTAGGAAAGATAGGCAAATTCAGCCCGGACCTTTTCCGAAAAGCGGTTCATCGTCTTTTCATCCTTTTCCAGGGCATCCCACTTGTTTACAACGATGATCAGCGGCTTGCCGGCTTCATGGGCCAGGCCGGCCACATGCTTGTCCTGTTCGCGGATGCCGGCTTCGGCATCAATAAGGAACAGGGCCGCATCGCAGTCTTCAATCGCCCGCATCGCCCGCAGGACGGAATACTTTTCCACCGATTCATACACCCGGCCGCGCTTGCGGATGCCGGCTGTATCTACGATGACATAGGGCCTGCCGTCATACATGAAGGGCGTGTCGATGGCATCGCGGGTGGTTCCCATGACGTTGGAAACGATGGAACGGTCCTGGTGCAGGATGGCGTTGACCAGCGAACTCTTGCCGACATTGGGTTCACCGATGACGGCAATCCTTGTCCCCTCGTCCTTTTTCCTGTTCTTCTTCTCCGGGAACAGCGCCACGCAGGCATCCAGAAGATCACCGATGCCGATGCCGTGGACGCCGGAAACGGCAATCGGGTCACCGATGCCGAGATTGTAGAACTCATAGATATTCATCAGCCTGGTCTGGTCGTCAATCATGTTGACGGCAAGTACCACCGGCTTTTCCTGCCTCTGCAGCATGGAAGCGATGTACAGGTCGTCATCATGCAGCCCTTCCTTGCCGTTGACGACAAACAGGATGACATCCGCCTCGGAGATGGCAATCTGCACCTGGGCACGGATTTCTTCCTGGTACGGCTGGTCGGCAAGCTGGATGCCGCCGGTATCGATGAGCCTGATTTCGTTGCCCGTCCAGTCGGCACGGGCGTAGATTCTGTCTCTTGTCACGCCGGGCAGGTCTTCCACGATGGAAACCCGCTGACCGGCAATTCGATTAAAAATCGTAGATTTCCCGACATTCGGTCTGCCTACGATTGCAATAATACCTTCCATTTTTTACCTCCGTTCTTCTTCAAGAAACGGCTTTGCCAGAGCCATGACGGCAGCGACAACCTCCTCAATGGTCATATCGGAAGTATCGATTTCCACGGCATCATCCGCTTTTCTTAACGGTGAATGCTCGCGGTGGGTATCCTGATAATCACGCTGCGCGATTTCGGCAGCGATGGTTTCAATGTCACTGGTCGCAATGCCCTTGGCTATATTCTGGTCATATCTGCGCTTTGCCCTGGCGTAAGCCGAGGCGGTCATGAAGATCTTGACCTCTGCGTCCGGCAGGACCACCGTGCCGATATCCCGGCCATCCATGATATAACCCTTTTCCTTTGCCATTTCCTGCTGTCTGGCAACCAGGTCGCTTCTGACCCGCGCATGCTTTGAAACATTGCTGGCAGCCAGGGAAACCTCATCAGTACGAATGGCCAGGGAGACGTTTTCGCCATCCAGAAACACTTCCCCGTCCGGAGTCAGGCGGATGTCCGTATCCTTTAACATGGTGCAGACGGCATCCTCATCATCCAGGGCAATGCCTGAGCGGAGTGCCTTCAGGGCCGTGCAGCGGTACATGGCGCCGGTATCCAGATGGACATAGCCAAGCTGCGACGCCAGCCGGTTGGCAATGGTGCTTTTGCCGGCCGCACCGGGGCCGTCGATCGCAATGTTGATTCTCATGCCGGTACCCTCGCAATCACAATCCAGTAAACAAGCAGCAGTGCAATCACCGCCAGGGCGATGATCAGCACGATCAGCGTAAAGTTGAGCACCTTGTTCGTATAACGCATCTTATCCGATACTTCGGTCAGATTGTCCTCATAGCCATCCAGCTGCAGGCGCATCTGGGCGGTTTCATACAGCAGTTTTTCCCTTGCCTTCTTTTCTTCTTCGAGATGGCTGCGCAGCGTATCTGCACCGATGCCGTCATCCCGGGCCGGTTCATTGGCCTCTTCATCCTTGGGGAAGGTCGGGATGCTGGAGGTTTCCACCAGCCGCTGCACTTCCGCCATGATGTCTTCCTTGGAACGGTTTTCCATATTGGCATAACCGTTGGTCGAGGAAAGAGGTACATCTTCAGGTTCACTCTGGCGGGGGATGGATCCGGTCAGATCCAGCGGATCCTGCCGCTGCAGACGTTCACTTCTCTCCCGACGGGCCGGCGTCTTGGCAGCCGGGCTTCTTTTTTCATAAGCCCGCTTTTCGGTAAAGGGGTTGGTCGGACGGGAGGAACGAAGATCAGGCTCGTTGCTGATGCCCTTGAGAATATTGACGGATGTATTATCACTGACAGCATTGCCCTGCTCGATGTTGTACTGCTTGACTTCACGGATATACTGATCCAGGTAGTCATTGTCATAATTGCCGGTATAGCCGCTGCTGCGGAACATGCTGGAATCAAACAGCGGGCTTTCCTCCACAGGATCCGGTTCTTCGCGTTTCGGCGGCACCGGAGCGGCTGTCCGGGCATGGGTCGCTTCACTGCTGGGGCTGCTGTATTCCTTAGGCGCAGCAAAATTGTCTGAATCAATCTTATTCAGCTGTTTTTCAAATCCACTCAGATCAGGTGCGGACAGGTCCGTTTCGCTGTCATTCATCAGCTGATCCCTTAAAGCTTTGTATTTGACTGTACGTGATAACTGTGCCATATTCCTCTCCAACTCTCAATCATGTTTTATTATATCACACCGTATAGTTCATGAAACACATGAAATCCGCCGTTTGACGGCGGATCATCTGACTTTGAAGAATTTCAGTGCAGCAGCGGTGAGATGCGCTTGTACAGGAAATACGTGATGCACGATACTGCAATGGCCTTGATCAGGTTGAACGGCAAGACGCATAACAGGACAAGCATGAATGTGTTTGTAATCACCGGATAGATCGCCGCACCCATCGCCAGAATTGCATCAAGCGGGTAATGGGCAATGGCAACAAAGGCCGGGATCAGCACGAAGTAGTTCAGCACGACACCGGCTGCAGCCATGCACAGCGACCCCCACAGCATGCCCAGCACGGCGCCCTTCTTGCTTTTATTGCGCTGATAGACAATGCCGGCCGGCACGCTTAAGGCAATGCCGATCAGGAAATTGGCAAACTCGCCGACGCCCATGGTGATCGTACCGTTGAACAGCAGGTTGAGGACGATCTTGAGAGCTTCGATGGCGATGGCCTGAAGCGGCCCCATGGCGAAGGCACCGATCAGCACCGGCACTTCGGAAAAGTCGAACTTGTAAAACGACGGTGCAATCGGCAGCGGGAATTCCACCAGCATCAGCACATAGGCAATGGCGCCAAGAATGGCAATGCGGGCGATGGTTTTGATTCTGTTGTTCTGTTTCATTCTGGTTTTTCCTCCTGCTCCGCATATAAAAACGGAGATCATTTGCATGAAAAACCTCCGGGTTGCGTATCATCAGAAAGATAAAGATAAAATCCTCTTCCATCCAGACTGTACTGTCGCCATCGGAATCGCACCGATTCGGCCCGTAGGCTCGCGGGGTATACCGCCGGTCGGGAGTTTCACCCAGCCCTGAGATTTATCGTCATTTATTATAGACAGATCTTTCCGGAATGCAACAGAAATGCTCTGAAAATATAAAAAGGCGGATCACCGCCTCATTCATTCAGATTTCAAGAAGTTCTTTTATTATTTCAATCAATTCCTTGTTGACCAGCGGGAAGAACGTCTCCGCCGCCATCAGGATCAGGAAGATGAAGATCGTCATTAAGAGCAGCTGCTCGGTCTTGGAAATCTTCACGGTAAGATCCATCGCATACCCTTTAAGCAGCAGGGCGATCACGACCCCGCACCCAAACAGCGCAAAGGCTGCCGGCATATTGACGCGGATCAGGAAGAACGATGCCGTCATGATGATGGCAATCGTCAGCGAACCTCTGGCATTGAGCGATGACAGCCGCCGGAAAACCGGAAGGCGCCGTGTGCAGAAAGCGTAGAGGCTGACCAGGCCCAGGCAGAAATACTCCGACACCAGTCCGAACAGCATCACGAAGGCCGCAATGGTAGAAGCCTGGGTGAAGTTGAGGCGCATTGTGCTGAATTCAGCCTGATTGATGAAATCATAGACCAGCCTGGCCGGGACGATGCCGACACAGAACCACTTGACAGCGTTCACCAGCAGAGAACTGAACTGGCTCAGCGTGGGAACGTTTGTTTTTGAAAGATGGTACATGGTTGCTGCAGGGACGAAAACCGTCTGGAACAGGTTGCCGCGCGGGATGGCCGCGATGCGGTCCCATTCCTCGTCGTTGAGACGGCGTTTTTCCTGCTTGCGTTCCTGACGGGTCATGGGCTTTGCCGGAGCTGCTGTTTTCACCGGCTTTGGAGCCGGTTCAGGTTTCGGCTTTGGCGCAGGCTCTTCGGCAGCAGGCTGCGCCGGCTCATGAATCGGCTGGGAACGGCGCAGCGAAGACAGCGGCAGGATGGTGTTGTTGGTGTTGTCATCAGCCCGGTGCTTCGGTTTTGCCGGTTCTCTGACCAGTTCAGGTTCAGTTTCCTTTTCCGGTTCAGGTTCACTGATCGTTTCAGGTTCACTGATCGTTTCAGGTTCTCTGGCCGGTTCTTCTTCGACAGGGACGTAAACTTCTTCCGGTTTTTCCGTGACCGGTTCGGCAGGCTTTTCCTGCAGTTCTGCGGCTTCCAGCGCCGTTTCCATAACCGGCTGGGCTTCCTTGATTTCGTCAGCCTTCATTTCCCTGGTTGCCTGCATGGCAGCCTTTTCCGCCGGCGATTTGGCGGCATGTGCCAGCCGTCTTTTGCTGTTTGATTTGTTGGACATGATCCCACCCCCTGATTCTGCCTTAAGATTGTGAAAATGTGCCTGTTAGAGCACATTTCGTTTGTTTTTCCGATTACGCTCTGCCGCAGTACTTTCCGTCAGCGGTAGAGATGACCACGACTTCTTCATTCTGGATGAAGAGCGGGACCTTGATGGCAAGACCGGTTTCCAGAACGGCATTCTTAAGAGCGGAAGTAGCCGTGTCGCCCTTGACTGCCTGTTCGCATTCAACGATCTTCAGTTCGACCTTATCGGGAAGAATGACGCCGAGGATCTCGGTCTCATTCTCATTCTTCTGATGGGTGGAAATGATCACATTTTCATTTTCCCTGAGGAACTGCATTTCCCATGTCAGCCTTTCCTTCGGGATTTCGATCTGCTCGTATGTTTCATTGTCCATGAAGACAAGGCTTACGCCGTCATCATAGAGGTACTGCATTTCTTTTCTATCAATCGCCGCCTGTTCGACCTTATCACCGCCGGTGAACGCAATTTCATTAATGACACCGGTACGGAGGTTCTTGACCTTGACCTTAATGATCATCTGCCGCATGGCGGTCTTATTATGGTCAACGTTGAGGACGGAGTAGAGATTTCCGTCGTATTCAAACGCTGTACCCGGTTTTAAATCATTTACAATAATCATTTCAGATACCTACCTATCCTCTAGATATTTTATTGATTACGGTCTGTTTGTCAATCCTTTTATCAGCCCTGCCGGCCTGCCTGACAGGGCTGAA
>JAFWCP010000153.1 GCA_017536845.1 Solobacterium sp.
AGACTGTGCTGGACCCGACGCTTATGCTTACCGGGGAAGCGTGGCGGCAGAGATTTCATGTCGAAAAGAGCAGGCGGGAGAAACCTTATCTGCTTGTCTATATGCTGGGAGAAAATGAAGAGCATCAAAGAGTCATCCAAGAAACTGCCCGGCTGCTGCAGCTGCAGATCCTGCGGATTCCGGTGCATGAGAAAGATCTTGAAGAGCCTGACTGTCTGCGCGGGCCGGCCGGGCCGGATGCCTTTCTCAGCTATATGGATGGGGCGTCATACGTCTGTACGGACTCCCTGCACGGGATGATTTTCTGCCATCTGTTCCATCGTCCTTTTACCGCCTTTGAACGTTTCGGAAAGCACGATTCCCGCAATCAGAATTCACGGGTCAGGAATCTGCTTGCTGTGACCGGCATGGAAGACCGTCTTTACAGAAGCGGCAGTCAAAAGCAGATTGCAAGTGCGAAAGCAGATTTTTCCGCAGCGGATGAGAAACTGGCTCTGATGCGGGAAGCGTCTTATGCCTACCTGCGCCAGGCGCTTGACCAGGCTGGAAAAGCATCTTCCGGGATGCACCATGTCATGGCTGACAACAGCCTTTGCTGCGGATGCGGAAGCTGTCAGGAAGCCTGTCCTGTCCATGCCGTAAAGATTGTCCTTAACAAGGATGGTTTCCGGCAGGCTGAAGTAGACGAATCACGGTGCATCCAGTGCGGCAGGTGTACAGATGTATGTCCCTTCTGCGGGCAGACGAAGAATGTCCCGGCCCAGAGTGCGTCTCTTTTTGCCTATCAAAGCAGCAGCCAGGATGAGCTGAAGCGCTCATCCAGCGGCGGGGCGGCGTATCACATCGCCCGTCTGCTGTTAACGGAAGGGTATGTCATCGGCGGCTGTCGTTTCAATCAGGAAAAACAGCAGGCAGAACACATTCTTGTGCAGGATGAGGAAGGTCTGCGGCTGCTGCAGGGCTCCAAGTATATCCAGAGTGATTTTGCTTCACTGCCTGCTCAGTTGAAAGAACTGTCTTCTCCGGCTGCCGTTTTCGGCACGCCCTGCCAGATTGCCGGGATGAAGAGGCTGTTCAAAGACAGGCAGGATATTGTGTATATTGACCTGGTCTGCCATGGCGTGCCTACGGCGTTTCTTTTTGAAAAATACAGAGAATATCTTCATAAGACATATGGCTTGGACACGGAGCGGATGAACATGTCTTTCCGTTATAAGGAAATGGGCTGGTCTTCCATACATCTTCATGCGGATGACGGCCAGAGAGAATACTGCTGTCCCGGGAAGGAAGATCCGTTCTTCCGGATGTTTGAGGTCGGCAGCTGCTATAACAGAGCCTGTTATGAATGCCGCTGGCGCAAGGATGCGGAAAGCGATATCCGTCTGGCGGATTACTGGGGTCCTCGTTTCAAAGACGACAAAGCAGGGGTAAGCATGGTGATCGGCTTCAGCGAGAAAGGCCGCGCCATCATCCGTAAACTTGCCGAAAGCGGCTGGGGCAGGATGGAAGAAGAACCGATTGAGGATTATCTGCTGTATCAGCAGAGTGAAAATCTTCTGGAACCTGTCTTTTATGACGCCCTGATCCGTCAGCTCAGGGAAGGCACGCATGATCTGCCGGCACTGGTAGAAAAGTATGTGCTGCCGTTGGAGAACAGACAGCTGTCTTCCTTTGCGCATATTGTCTATGCGATGAAAATGATGCGGTTTAAAGAGTGATGGAAAAAATGAAAACAGTGATGACAGTCTTCGGCACCAGGCCGGAAGCAATCAAGATGTGTCCGGTGGTTCAGCAGCTTAAGAAGCATGCGGAAATCAGAACTGTCCTGTGCGTTAGCGGCCAGCACCGGGAAATGCTGGATCAGGTGCTGGAGACCTTTCATATGGTGCCGGAGTATGACCTTTCCATCATGAAGAAACAGCAGACGCTGTTTGATATCACGACCGGAATCCTGACGAAGATCAAGGCGGTTCTGGAAGAGGTGAAGCCGGATGCCGTGCTTGTGCATGGTGATACGACAACCACTTTTGTCACTTCTCTGGCCTGTTTTTATCTGCAGATTCCGGTGGGACATGTTGAAGCAGGCCTGCGGACCTATGATCTTTCTTCGCCTTTTCCCGAGGAGTTCAACCGGCAGGCAGTCAGCCTGACCAGCCGCTGGAACTTTGCACCGACGGAAAATGCGAAACAGAATCTTCTGCGGGAAGGCCGGAATCCAGACCATATTTACGTCACCGGCAATACGGCAATTGATGCACTGCGCACGACGGTCCATGCCGGATATCGGCATCCAGTGCTGGACTGGGCGGCCGGCAGCAGGCTGATCCTGATCACGGCGCATCGGCGGGAAAACCTTGGCGAGCCAATGCGGCATATGTTCAAAGCGATCCGTCATGTGCTGGATACCCATCCGGATGTCAAGGCGGTTTATCCCGTGCATATGAATCCGGCTGTACGCCGCACAGCGTATGAAATTCTGGGAGACTGTGAACGGATCCGGATGATTGAACCTCTGGATGTGCTGGATTTCCACAATTTCATGAACAGCAGCTATTTGATCCTGACCGATTCAGGCGGTATTCAGGAAGAAGCGCCTTCCCTGGGAAAACCGGTCCTGGTCATGCGGGATACAACGGAGAGGCCGGAAGGCATTGAAGCAGGCACCCTGCGGCTGGTCGGCACCGATGAAAAGACAATTGCGGAGAGTTTCAGCAGCCTGCTGGATGATACGGAAGCATACAGAAAAATGAGCATGGCTGTCAATCCTTACGGGGACGGTCATGCCAGTGAAAGAATCGTCAGTGTTCTGCTGAAAGATCTGACAGGGAGTGAAAGAGTATGATACCCAAGATCATTCATTATTGCTGGTTCGGCAGGAATCCGCTTCCTGCCCAGGCAAAAAAATGCATTAAAAGCTGGCAGAAATACTGCCCGGATTATCAGATCATAGAGTGGAATGAAGACAATTTTGATGTCAATGCGAATCTCTATACACGGCAGGCTTATGAGAACCGGAAATGGGCCTTTGTCACGGATGTCGTCCGTCTGCACGCCCTGGCGGAATACGGCGGCATCTACATGGATACGGATGTGGAAGTCATCAAACCCCTGGATCATTTTATCACTGAGAAAGGATTTTCCGGCTTTGAGGATGAAGAAAAAATTCCCACCGGGATCATGGCAGCGGAAAAAGACCATCCTCTGATCAGGAAACTTCTGGCATATTATGAGGACAGGCCTTTTGTCGTCAACGGTGAACCGGATCTGACAACCAATGTTGAGATCATCACAGGGATGCTGCTGAAGGAAGGTTTTGTCGGCAATGACAGGTATCAGGTCATTGATGACTTCGCCTTCTATCCTCATGATGTTTTCTGCCCTAAGGAAATCGGCAGTATGAAGATACATCTGACCCCGAATTCACATACGATACATCATTTTGCCGGTTCCTGGATGCCGGAAGAAAAACAGAAACTGAAAAGATACAAGCTGCGAAAGCTGAAAATCGAGAACCTGTTTGGCATACGGGCTGCCAGTATCTATGAGTCTTTCTATTTTGCCCGTAAGGCAAACGGCGGCGACGGGCTTATGCCCTACTTTACAAGGATTCTCAGGAAACGTTTTTCACGGAAGTGATGACCCTGATGAAACAGAAGATACTGAAGCTTTTGGGCTGTATTTCCGCTGTTGTCATGCTGATGATGCTGGGAACAGGGCTTTATCTTTGGACCCATATTACCAATGAAGAAATCACAACTTGTTATTATGAGGTGGATGCCGGTTTTCCGGACTCTGTAAGAATTGTCGTCCTGGCGGATCTTCATGAAAAAGAATTCGGCCCGGGGAATGAAGCATTGATCGATGCCGTCAGCAGCCTTGATCCGGATATCGTATGCATGGTCGGTGACATGCAGAACCGGGATGATGAAAATCCGGACATTGTCCTGCATCTGGTCAGTGCCCTGGCAGAGAAGTATCCGGTATACTTCTGCTACGGCAATCACGAAGATAGCTGGCAGAGCAACTTCGGCCGCTCTTTTGGCCAGCTGATGACCAATGCCGGCGCAGTCGTCCTGGATGGGGAGTATGTGGATACAGCCCTGAAAGGGAAGGCAGTCAGGATCGGCGGTTTTATGGGATATTACCGGTTTACGGGGATGCTGAAAACAGAGGACCCCGGCAGTTATAATCGTTTTTTTGATGCCTTTGAAGATACGGACCGGTATAAGATCCTGCTGAACCATATTCCGACCCAGTGGATTGACTGGGGACATATGGATGATTTTGATGTTGACCTGGTCTTCTGCGGCCATTATCATGGCGGTCAGATGGTTCTGCCCTTTGTCGGGCCGCTGTATGCGCCGTATATCGGCCTGAGGCCGCCCTATGTCAAAGGCATGTTTGAAGGAGAAAAGGCCACCGTAATTCTTTCGGCCGGACTGGGAAATGAATACTGGTTTGTGCCGCGGGTAAATAATCCGCCTGAGCTTACAGTCGTGGATTTAAATTAAATTCCGTCTTCTGAAGGAGATGGCTGAATTTAAAGAGGGATAGTCATGAATAAGGAAACCTTACAACTCATTGCGGACATCCGGCAGGGTGATCGTAAAAAGGCGGCAGATCTGTTCAATCCGGAACTGCAGGGAATAAATTCATATCTGCATCTTTTTATCAGGGAAAAGGAACAGATTCAGTCCTGCCTGAAAAAAGCGGTCCAGCAGGCCTATCTGCATCTTGCGGATGTCAAAGAAGAGGATAATTTTTCACTTTGGCTGCTGACTTTCGCCCGGGCAGAGGTGCTGAAGATTCTTGATACATTAAGCGTTTATGAAAGGCCCCAGGAGCAGGAAGGGACGGAAGAGCAGCACAATATTCCTTCGTCCGCGAAGGAGCGCAGTGCGGCATTGCTTAAAGAACTGAATCATCTGACGCCGTACGAAAGAGCGGTGACGGTTCTGTATCTCTATGATAATCTGACGGCGAATGAGATTGCTTTATTGATGAAGAGGGAACAAAGCGTCATCAATGCCCTGATCAGGAACAGTCAGGATAAGACGGATTATCTTTATCTGGCTGACCTGATTGCTTCATTAAAGCCAAAACCAAAGCTGCAGACACAGGGCGAAAATACGGTTTCTTTACCCCCGAAAAAGAGCCAGGAAGCGAAAAAAGAAAAGGAAGAAAGGCCGGATCTGGTATTTACCAATCGTGTGCTGGCAATTGACGACAGTTTCCTGATGAGAACACAGCCGATCGTCACGGTGAATGATGAAAACGAGTCCCGTAAAGACTTCTATGATTATGAACAGGACAAACGGCCTTTAGTGTACAAGGTAATCCTGATTCTGATTCTTGTTCTGATCATCGTGCTGCTGGGTTTATTGCTGGTGCTCTTCATGAAAGGATGAGGCAATGCGAAGATTCTATCAAATAGGCAGATTCCGCTTCGCAGCCCTGTGCCAGGAAGATCTCCATATTCCTCCTCATTTCGCTTTATTTGAAACGGATGAGAAAGACATATCTTATACATATCATATACAGATCGTCCGGGATCTGCCGGCCTTGAATGGCCGGCAGATCTATCAGTCATCAAAGCTGCATGTGTATGAACATGAAGGTCTGGAGGAAAGGCTGATCATGATGGACGGCGGCAATACAGCCTATGCAGTATATCGGGAAATCAATGAAGGGCGGGCGGAGATTCTGCTCGCAGAAGCGCAGGTTCAGGAAGTCCTGAAATACGATACAACTTTCACTTCTTTGTTTTCGCTGGAAAAGAAAATGACGGATCATGACAGTCTGATCCTGCACAGCGCGTCTGTCTGCCGGGATGGCAAGGCAGTGCTCTTCTCCGCTCCTTCGGGGACAGGCAAAAGCACTCAGGCAGAACTGTGGCGGAAATACCGGGGTGTCAGGATCATCAATGGCGACCGCAACCTTCTGGTCAAGGACAAGGGCGGCTGGCAGATGCGGGGCTGGCCGGTGTGCGGGTCCTCGGAGATCTGCCACAATGAGGCCTATCCGGCTGCCGCAATCGTCATGCTTGAGCAGGCGGCATATGACAGGAGCAGTGAATTGACAGGTATGGCAGCCTACCGGAAGCTTTTTCCTGAAGTGACAGTCAGCCGCTGGAATAAAGAGCGGTTAATTTATAATATGGATCTGATTGAACAGCTGATTCAGGAAGTGCCTGTTTTCCGGCTGGAATGCCGTATCGGTGAATCGGCGGTAGAGGTTCTTGAAAGACAGCTGCTTAAGTCTGGATGCCTGTAAACAGAATAGTATATATGAGGGCAGATGGCCGGCCTGGATGAAGGCCTGAGCCGGGCAGGCGGAAAAGAAATAATGTGTTTAGAGAAGAGGGAATATGGAAAAAATGCGGAGGATCAAAAACAGGAAGAAAATGCGTTGGAGCATCATAACGTTTCTTGTACTGTTATCATGCACGGCTTACTTTCTTTTTCAGCTTTATGCTTTCCCGCTGATTCCGGGCAGATGGAAACTGATCACGGCTGACATCGTCTGCATCATTGTCCTGCTGTGCGGCTTCATCTCCATTCTCAGAGGCCGGAGGACAAGCCGTAAAATCGTGATCAGCACTGTGAATGTTTTTCTTTCACTGGTATTGCTGGCTGTATCTTTTTTCCTGCCGAGGACGACGGCTGACATCCGTAATACATTTGATGCCCTGCCGGAAACAGTCTCCACGCGGGTAAATGTCTATGCCCTGACGACCGAGTATAAAGCGGCGCATACGGATATTTTCCGCAATCGGGGCATATATACATCCTTGAATCTTGCGGATTACAGCAACCGGCAGTTCATCACCCAGACCTCGGTGGATCAGGATAACCAGAATGATCTTGTGATGCAGCTGTGTGATCTTTATGGTGTGGATCATGTCTGGCAGAACAGCAAGGAGAGTATCTGGGAGGCCCTGGATGCTCTGTATCATGCGGACGGAGATGCTTTGATTCTGAATGAAGCTTATATTTCGGCAATTGAAGATACTGAACTGTATGCGGATTTCCGTCAGGATACAGTGGTTCTTCATACCTTTACCAAAGAGGTGCCGGTCGAGCAGCCGACCGAACCGGAAAATCTTTCGGATACATTTTCCGTATTCATCGCGGGTTCTGATTCCCGGGAAGAGAAGCTGAGCTCAGTTACCCGGACGGATGTGGACATTGTCGCCACTGTGGACCCGGATAAAAAGGTGATCATGCTGGTGTCTTTTCCGCGGGACTCTTTTATTCCCAATCCTGCCATGGGCGGCGGATATGACAAGCTGACGCATATGGGCATTTACGGGATGGACAACTCTATGCTGGCATTGGAGAATATTCTGGCAGTGCCGGTCAGAAATTATGTGCTTGTCAATTTCCGTACCTATTCCAAAGTTGTCAACACGATGGGCGGCATCACCATTAACAATCCCTATTCCTTCAACATTGACAGCTACAGCTTTCCGGCAGGAGAGATTTCTCTTGACGGAGATGCGGCGCTGGCTTTTGTCAGGGCGAGATACAGTCTTCCCAATGGCGACTTCGGGAGAAACGAACACCAGATCATGGTACTGAAAGCTTTGATCAGAAAAGCATTGAGCATGGAGTCATTGGTGAATTACCAGAACCTGCTGGAAGCTTTAAGCGGGACTTTCCTGACCAATATGGATGTTGACGGGATTTTTGATCTGATTGCTGAACAGCTTGGCACACCCGGCACCTGGGAGATCATCAGCTATCATATAACCGGCAGCACCGGCAGTGATGTCTGTGCGTCAATGCCGGGCATGTATCTTTCGGTTGTTTATCCTTATGACTATCAGCTTCAGTTTGTCTCTGAACAGATCATGAAGATGTACCGGAATGAGGATGTCGTTCAGGAAGCAATGCCGTAAGTGAATACGATTAGATGAATAATGAGGCAGTAATATGAGTTGGTATATTTATTCGGTAATCATTCCTGCTTTTAATGCGGAGAAGACCATTGCAAGATGTCTGGACAGCCTGGTCAGCCAGCTTACCGGAGCAGAAGAGATCATCGTTGTGGATGATGGGTCTGCGGATGCAACGGTGCAGGTGGTCGATGAATATGCCGGCAGGTATCCGGATATCCGTCTCATCCGCAAGCGTAATGGAGGTCCTTCCTCTGCCAGAAATGCCGGAATTCTTGCGGCAAAAGGTGATTATATTCTGTTTGCGGACAGTGATGATTTTGTCATGCCGCATTATTTTGAAACATTGAAT
>JAFWCP010000154.1 GCA_017536845.1 Solobacterium sp.
ACCATGACATGGATGTAACGCTGGTGGTCTTTGACCGCGCTTCCTTTTCGCTTTCAAAAGATCTTCTTGACGATATTGAAAGCTATATTGACGATCATGCCGTCATGAGCGCGGCAAAGACGGAATACCGAGACAGGGGCTATGGACGCAGGCCGGCAAACTTTTCTTCAGGTTTCCTGAGTCTTCGTCGTGAAGAGGAACCGGAAGAAGCAGAATCATGCAGCGCGTCGAGCATTGAAGAAGCGCTGGCGGAAAAGCAGTCTGGTTTCCGTGATTATCTGTTCAGGCTGATTGATGAAAGAAACCTGGCTGATGTTGAAGTCTATAAAAAAGCCAACATCGACCGCAAGGTGTTCTCGAAGATCAAATGCAACGAGAACTACCATCCCAAAAAGAAAACGGCGCTGGCCTTTGCCATTGCGCTGCAGCTGGACCTTCAGGAAACAAGAGACCTTCTTGCCCGGGCGGGATTTGCCCTGTCCCCGGCAGATAAAGGGGATCTGATCATCCAGTATTTCATCAGCACCAGGCAGTATGACATGATGTCAATCAATGCGGCGCTGTTCCAGTATGACCAGCCGATGTTAACTGAATAGGAGGAAAGTATGATCAAAGGTGTATCCGTCTATCCGGATCTTTCATCCCTTGAAGAAATCAGAGCCTATCTGGAAAAGGCTTCTGCATATGGGTTTACAAGGGTGTTTTCCAGCATGTTTTCCGTTCCAGGCTCAAAGGAAGAGATTCTGGCGTACTTTACGGAATTCATTCAGACTGCCCATCAATACGGCATGGAAGTATCACTGGATGTCAACCCGCAGTTTCTGAAGAAGTTGGGCGTGACATATGATAACCTGTCCCTGTTCCATGAGATCGGCTGTGACGTAATCCGTCTGGATCACAATTACGGAAAGGAAAAGGATCTGGCTGCCATTAACAATCCCTACGGCATCAGAATCCAGCTCAATGCTTCCATGGGCATTGAAGAAGAACTTGCCTGGCTGAAAGAGAAGGGTGTTACAGGGGAAAGGTTATGGTTGGGCCATAATTTCTATCCTCAGAGATATACGGCATTGAAGTGGAAGAAATTCCTGGAAACCAATGAAAGGCTTTCCGCATATGGTTTCCCGATTGAGGCGTTTGTCAGTTCCAACGCGGAAAACACGCACGGTGTCTGGGGTGCCCAGGAAGGGCTGCCTACCGTGGAAATGATGCGGGATTATCCGATTGACCTGCAGGCAAGGCTGCTGGATGCCAGCGACCATGTGGACGGGATCTTGATCGGCAATGCCTACGCGGATGAAGAAGAACTGCAGGCCTTGCAGGAAGCGCTTGCACCGGCCAGGGACGCGAAGTCTTCACCCCTCGTTCAGTTTATGGCGCAGATGGGATTTCCGCTGCCGGAAATCCGCAGGGAAAAAAGAATCCGCCTGGCCCTTGATGAAGGCCTGACGGAGAATGAGAAATTCTTTCTGTTTGATTCTATCCGCAGACTGATTTCGGCGACAGTTCGGAGTGGATCTGGCGGTCGCGGGCAGGACGTTTCCTGAACCGGGATCATCCGGTTCCCGTAAGGGCGTGTGAGCAGGCTGAGTTTGTCCGCGGTGACGTCCTTGTCGTCAACCAGACCAATCCGCATTATGCCGGTGAAGTATGGATCGCCAGAATGCCGGTCCGAAACGACGGCAGGCGGAATCTGGCCGGCCATATCAGCGAAGCGGAAATGAAGGTTCTTGACCTGGTCAATGACGGAGATTTCGTGGCGTTCCTGCCGTTATCTGAGAAATGACATGTCACGGGCGGGCCGTTCAGCGGTCCGCTCTTTTCTGATGCTGCGGCATAAAGCTTCAAGATCCAACTGCCACTGCAAGAATCCTGCGCTGTCATTTTCATCACGAATATGATGGATGAGAGGGGTGATGCTGAGCCATACTGCTGCATGGATGTAACCGGTAAAACAGCTGATATCGAGGTCTTTGCGGTAGCGGGCAAGGAATAGAACCGGGATGCCGTAAACCAGGTCATTGGCACTGTGGACAAGGCGGTCAAGGTATCCGCAGATATGGGATGATGGATAGCCATAGTGGGCTGGGAAAAGGAAGATGACGGCATCAGGATGACTGCTTACGAGCTGGTTGACGTCATCAAAGACGCAGGCGTGGGCCTTGCTGCAGCGGCCGCAGCCCTTACATCCCTGGCCGCTTCCTTCCGGTACGTCAAAACGGCAGAACTCATATCCACGGGACAGGATGATGGATTCTGCACTGTCGGAAAGTTTGTCGGACAGAGTGCCTGTACTCAGTGCATTTACAAGGGCGATTTTCATGGCAAAACTGATTATCGCAGAAATTGTGCTCAAAATCCATGAAATTCTGCAAAAAAGTGTTGCACTTCATATTGGGCTATGCTATTATATTCAAGCGATGAGTGCTTAGCTCAGTTGGGAGAGCACTTCCTTGACGTGGAAGGGGTCATGGGTTCGAGTCCCTTAGCGCTCACTCGATTAAGCCCGTTTTTGCCAGCAAAAACGGGCTTTTTCGTTGATTTGTGGAAAAATCTGTGGAAAATGTTAATGCCTGGTTTTGAACTTCCGATTTTTGATTGCTTCAATCAACTCCTCATCACTGGCATTCGCATACCAATTGACAGATGTTGTTTCATAGCGATGTCCCATCATTTTCTTGACCACTGCAGGCGATACACCAGCTCTGTATGCATCTGAAGTAAACGATTTGCGCATAAGAGTAGCATAAACATATAACTGCTCACCGGTTACTTTTCTGTATTTTTTCCCGACTCGGTTGAGATAATCACTGACTTCAGTGCTTGTAAACATTTCACCGGACCATTTTGCAAAGACCAGGTCATGCTTCGAATACTTCAGAATTTCGCGGATCAGACCGACGCCGGATTCGACGATCGGAAGTTTGCGGACAGACCATGGCGTTTTGGTGGCACGAACTGTGTTTTCTTCGGTGAAGGTTGATCCGGCTGAATGTTTGATCGACAGAATTACGATTTCTTCCTGCGTCGTTTCACCGGATTCATCATCAGTGAATGCAAAGGTTTGAAAACTGAAACAATCCCGACTCAAGCACCTGACTTCCTGCAGACGAATTCCGGTTATTCTCATTAACTTCATCATGTAGAGAATGATATCGCGGTTATAGATTCTGTCATACTCGGTCGGCATATACCCTCCGTATTGGCTCATGAAACTGCAGAATTTGCTGAAATCTTCTTCTGTAATATTCTGCTCTGAAAGCGACCTTTCAGTGACTTTGCTTGCTCTTGGTGGATCGATTACCTGTGTCCAATCCGTTACGTCAAGACTAAGGGAAATAGCAACCTGAAAAATGCGGTGCCAGTCTGTCTTGACATTCCGGACTGTCTGCTGCACACAGTATGTGGCCGCATTGTTGAGCGTCTGCTGTACATGATGCAACTTTACGCTTTTGATATTCCAGTCGCCGTAAAAAGGTTTTATGTGTTTTTCGAAGACCTTTGTATTTTTGATAATGGTGTTTTTGGTTCGTGGATAGTATACCGGAACCAGCTCGAATAACTGGTTCACGGTATACTCTGCAGGGACAGGTTTTTCTTTCTTCTCAGCAAGGATCGGCATCATCCGATCGCGCTCTCTGATGGCGGCTTTTTTCGCGGCATTAGCATTGGTGTAGTCCTTGATCTTGAAGCTTTTGTAGTATTTCATCCGCTTACCGCCTTGTGTATACGGAATGTACACATCAAAAGCATACAATTCATTCTGCTTATCTTTGCCGGACGAATGCCTTTCTTGAATATATTTTTCCTTTTTCATCATTTACCTCTTTTGATTAATGCCCATATCAGATAAACGAGTTATCAGGAATAAAGAGTGCAAGTATCAGCCACCGTATTCCTTTTGAGCAGCAGCTGGCGTCATATCCCGAAAATTCCAGAAATCTTTCCCGATTGTTTTGGCGATAAAATCGTCAATGTCATCTTCCAGGTACAGCCAGCTTCGTGCATATCTGGTTCCGCGGATTAATCCATACTTGCGAAGATAGCCCACATGGTGTGTTGAACAATGCAGTTTCTCTGCGACTTCTTTTGATGTTAATAATTTGATCTCCATTAATGTCACTTCCTTTCTTTTAAGATCATTACATTGTTGGGTATAATTCATTTTTCAAAGATCACCACAGTCATCCTCCTTTCGGTTCCAGAGAATTCGCTCTTCTTCGGTTAACTGCTGATTAAAGGATACTGCGGTACTTTGAGAATTGTTACGGCGTGGAATGCCGGATTGTTCGGCATATTTTGCCGAATTGTAAAGCCTTTTTGAGGCTTCATAACAGGTTTCGATATCCTTCAGGATATATGAGAAGCGTGGATCCGGCGGCTTTTCACCATACAGAATCTCATCAGCTGTAACGTCAAATCTCTGGCAGATAATGTCGATGATATCCAGACTGAGGCTGCGTTTGCCTTTTTCTGCCTTCTGCAGATGATCATAATCACAGCCGATTGTTTCTGCCATTTCCTGAATTGTCAGGTGTTCAGAAGTGCGCAATTCACG
>JAFWCP010000155.1 GCA_017536845.1 Solobacterium sp.
GATGCAGCTGCAGAGCGACCTTCTGGGGATTCCTGTCCGGGTGCCGCAGATCGAAGAACTTTCCGGCTTCGGCGCGGCGTTTGCGGCCGGCCTTGCCCTGGGTGTGTATGACATGAAGCTGTTCGAGCATTTCGCATCGGCAGTCTATACGCCGCAGATGGATCCGGCGGCCGTCAAGGAAAAGTACGACGGCTGGCTTGATGCTGTAAGACGTGTCCGCTGAGCTATGTAACACCGTTATTCTGAAGAAGGCAGTCCACGAGGCTGCTTTTTTCGTCAGATCCGGACGTACTTTGATAAAGACTGGAATGAAAAACACTGAAAGAATTCAATCAGAAGCAGGAAATGGACAGTCTTGTTCATTGATTTGTCCTAACCTATGGCACTTTGCGTGAGGTATAATAGTTCTACTAATACAAAGGAAGGAGTATTTATGAGAAGAATCTTTAATCTTGTCATTTCTTTCGTTCTTTCATTGTTCATGGCCATCGGCTATACGCCGGCTGCCGTGCATGCGGAAGAGACGGAAGAAAGCACAGGGGATATCGTGATTCTGTACACCAACGACGTCCACTGCGCGATTGATGGCTATTCGGCTTTTGCCGGTCTCAAGCAGCAGCTTGCGGATGAAGGCAACTCTGTCCTGCTGGTGGACGCGGGTGACGCGATCCAGGGCGAGATCATCGGCCTGATGACCACCGGCGAAGCGATTGTCAATCTGATGAATGCTGCGGGCTACGATTATGCGGCTCTGGGCAACCATGAGTTTGACTACAAAGTGCCGCGCATCCTTGAACTGACGGAAAAGGCTGAGTACAAGTACCTCTCCGCCAACTTCATGGATCTGGCAACCGGTGCTCCCTATTATGACGGCTTTGATGTTGTTGAACTGGCCGGGCATAAGGTCGGCATCGTCGGCATTGCCACACCGGAAACATATACCAAATCCACGCCGACCTACTTCATGAACGAAGAAGGTGAATTCATTTACAGCTTCGGCGAAAATGACCTGTACGGTTATGTCCAGAAGGCGGTTGACGGTGCGAAAGCGGCCGGAGCGGAAGTTGTCATTGCCCTGGGCCATACCGGCATGGACGGCACGACTGAGGAATGGAACACCGAATCCATCATCAGGAATACCAGCGGCATCGACTACTATATCGACGGCCACAGCCACGAAGTGATTCCGGGCCCGGCTTATGGGGATAAGGTATTCACCGACAAGGATGGCAAGGAAGTCGGCGAAACCATGACCGGCACCAAGGCTGCCAACATCGGCAGGATGACCATCAGCTTTGCGGACGGTGCTCCCGTCATCAGAACAGAACTGATTGCCCGTGCCGACGCGGCGGCTATGGTGACAACCGATGCTGCAAAGGCGGCCTACGACAAGGTACAGGCGATGATCGACCAGTACAACAAGGATGTTGATGACTATTACGGCGCCGTTGTCGGCAAGTCGGAAACAACCTTGTATACCAACGATCCCGAAACCGGAAACAGGCTGGTCAGAAACAGTGAGACCAACCTGGGTGACTTTGTCGCCGATGCCTACCGGGCAATCACCGGTGCTGATATTGCCATCTCCAACGGCGGCGGCTTAAGAGCGCCGATCAATGAAGGTGAGATCACCAGAAAAGACCTGGTCAATGTCAATCCGTTCGGCAACGAAATAGGCGCGGTTGAAGTGACCGGCCAGACCATCCTGGATGCCCTTGAACATGCGGCAAGAATGTATCCTCAGGAACTGGGCGGCTTCCTGCATGTCTCCGGCATGACGTATGAAATCAATGCGGCGATTGAATCCCCGGTTGAACTGGACGATACCGCAAGCTTTGACCATGTGAACAGTTCGAAGCCGAGAAGGGTCAGAAATGTCAAGGTCGGCGGCGAACCGATCGATCCGGAAAAGACCTACACCGTCGGCGGCACAACCTACATCCTGCAGCAGGGCGGCGACGGCATGACCATGTTCATCGGCTCAAAGATGGTCTTCAACCCCGGCATGAAGGATTCCGATGCCCTGATCTCCTATGTTGAAAACGAACTCAACGGTGTCATCCCGGCAGCGGATTACAGTGAGCTTCATGGCCAGGGCAGAATCAGCATTTATTAAGAAACCCCGGGCATTGTCATCCTGCACACCAACGACATTCACTGTGCGATTGACGGCTATTCGGCATTTGCCGGCCTCAAGCAGCAGCTGATCGACGAAGGCAACACCGTCCTGCTGGTTGACGCGGGCGACGCCATCCAGGGCGAGATCATCGGCCTGATGACCACCGGCGAAGCAATTGTCAATCTGATGAATGCTTCCGGCTATGATTATGCAGCCCTTGGCAACCATGAGTTTGACTACATGGTGCCGCGTATCCTGGAACTGACGGACAAGGCAGAGTACAAGTACCTGGCTGCCAACTTCCTCGACCTGGCCACCGGCGAGTCTTACTATGATGCTTACGATGTTGTGAAAATCAACGGCCGCAAGATCGGCTTTGTCGGCATTGCCACACCTGAGACTTACACGAAGTCCACGCCGACCTACTTCATGAACGAAGAAGGCGAATTCATCTACAGCTTCGGCGAAGATGATTACTACGGCAGAATCCAGAAGGCGATTGATGCTGCCAGGGCAGACGGCGCCGAAGTCATCATTGCCATCGGCCATACCGGCCTTGACGGCACGGAACCGGCCTGGAACACCAGGTCTGTCATCAGCAACACCAGCGGCATCAACGCCTACATCGACGGCCACAGCCACGAAGTGATTCCGGGCCCGGACTACATGGGTGAAATCTTCACTGACAAGGACGGTAACGAAGTTGCTGAAACCATGACCGGCACCAAGGCTGCCTACATCGGCAAGATGACGGTTTCCTTCGACGGCGATACCCCGGTCATCACCACCGGCCTGCTCACCAGGGCGGAAGCCAAGGCTGCGATCAACACTGATACCGCAAAGGCCCAGTACGACAAGGTTCAGGCCATGATTGACGGCTACAACCAGCAGGTTGATGATTATTATGGTGTTGCTGTAGGTATTTCCGAAACAACGCTGTATACCAACGATCCGGAAACCGGCAAGAGAATGGTCAGAAATTCCGAAACCAACCTCGGTGACTTTGTCGCCGATGCCTACAGAACCATGCTGGATGCGGATATTGCCTTTGCAAACGGCGGCGGCTTAAGAGCTCCGATCAACCCGGGCGAAATCACCCGCAAGGACCTGATGAATGTCAACCCGTTCGGCAACGAGATGTGCATGGTTGAAGTAACCGGCCAGACCATCCTGGATGCCCTCGAACATGCGGCAAGAATGTATCCTCAGGAACTGGGCGGCTTCCTGCATGTCTCCGGCATGACGTATGAAATCAACGCGTTCTATGATACTCCGGTTGTTCCTGATGATACCGGCAGCTTCGGACATATCAATGAATCCATGACAAGAAGAGTGCGGAACGTCAAGGTCAACGGCGAACCGATCGATCCGGCGAAGACCTACAGGCTTGCCGGCACAACCTACATCCTGCAGCAGGGTGGC
>JAFWCP010000156.1 GCA_017536845.1 Solobacterium sp.
AACCTCAGCTTCATGAAGGATTTCCGACCGCTGAGCCCTGAGGAAGAAGAAGTCATCCGCAAGGCCCAGGCAGCGCTGGATCAGGACAAGTCCATCGCCTGCACTGCCTGCCATTACTGCACCAAGGGCTGCCCGATGGGCATCCCCATCCCGGAAATCTTCAACGTGGAAAACCGCAAGAAGGGAAGCCCGGAATTCCGGACCAGAAGAGAGTATACGATTGTCACCCAGGACAAAGGCAGGGCGTCTGACTGCATCCAGTGCGGCCAGTGTGAAAACGCCTGCCCCCAGCATCTGCCGATCATTGAACTGCTCGAGCAGTGCCGCTGGATGGAATAACAGAATCATAAGAAAAAGCCTTGCGGGAATCTCCGGCAAGGCTTTGTTTTATGCTCAGAAATCGGTGCTCCGGGAATCGGCCGCAAACTTTTCGGCTTCTTCGATTCTGCCCTGGGCAGTGGTGACAACCGCCTTGACAGCGTCGGATCCAAGCAGCAGACGGAACGGTGCTTCCTCGGCACAGGCCATTCTGTAAACCAGTTCGCCGGCCTTGGCGGGATCACCGGGCTGCTGTCTCTTGTTCACAGCGTTGGCATTCTTCCAGGTGGAATCCTTATAGGCATCCACCTTCAGCGGGGCGCTCTTAAGGGCTTCATCATAGAAGTGGGTACGGAAGGAACCCGGTTCAATGACCATGACGCGGATGCCCAGCGGCTTGAGTTCCTTGCATAAGCCGTCGGTGAGCAGGTCCAGGGCGGCCTTGGAAGTAGCATAGTAGCCGGAACCGACAGCTGAACGCTCGGCGGCGATGCTGGTGGTGTTCATGATGACGCCTTCGCCCTTTTCTCTTAAGATGGGCAGGACTTCCTTGATCATGTTGATGGGGCCGAAGAGGTTGGTTTCAAACAGTTCGCGGATGGCTTCGTCTTCGCCTTCCTCAACAGAAGAACGGTAGCCATGGCCGGCATTGTTGATGAGGACGTCAACGGTGCCGAATGTTTCGACTGCCTTGGCGACGACTTCCTTCATCTGTTCACGATTGCCCATATCCAGAGCTGCCGGCAGGCAGGTGTCGGGATACTCAGCAGCCAGGGCTTCCAGCTTGCTCAGTGATCTTGCGGTAATGACGGCGTTGTCGCCATGGGAAAGAACTGCTCTGGCGATGCCTTCGCCGATGCCGCCGGCGCTGGCGCCTGTGATAATCCATGTTTTGCTCATCTTTTTTCTCCTTTTCTCTATTTTTCGATGATATTGATCTGACTGTCTGTGACAGAAATGACAAAGTCTTTATATCTGTCAGGATTGTCCAGCGCGGTGATGACGGATTCTTCCAGAGTATGGAGGTCACGCACCTTGCGCAGGATGTCTTCGTGGTTCATGGGGCTGGCCGCTGAGCCTTTCGGGGCCTCGCAGTAGGCGATATGCCATCTGCCGTCGGCCAGCACTTCCAGCCGGGCCTGGTCTTCAGCGAACTGTTCGTCGGCATACACGGTAATCTTCCTGGCCAGCTTCTTTTCTTCTTCGCTTGCTTCCAGGTCCTCAGGCAAAGGGTCATGAAGCAAAATCTTTTTCAGGATGGCCCGCGCGGTCAGCCAGCGCAGGCTGACAAAGCCGTCGTAGGTATTCTGCGGAACCGGCTTGCCGCCAAGCATGGCCGCGGTCGGCGAAACGGTCAGGACCGCCTCTTCAATTTCCGTCAGCGGGGGCAGCTGGTCGACGCAGTTCAGCGGGGCCAGGCTGATAAAGCCCAGCGGGTAAGGCTTGGTGGATGTCTTCAGGCAGATCCACTCTTCACCAATGCCTTCCAGCGCTTTCCGCAGGGAAGGCTTCGGGTTCAGGGCCGTCAGCAGGCCGCTGCGTCCGTCGATGGCATCCAGGCTGCAGGTAAAGCCCTTCTGAGCAAGGGCGGCGCCTTCGTAACCGGCCCCGGCCGCAAACGAGGGCACAAAGCTGCCGGTCATGGAGCCGTGGGTGCCGCGGATGCCGGAAGCTTTCGCGGCGCCATAGGCAATTGCGCTGGCGGCCGTGCTTTCGTCAAAATGACGAAGCCTTGCAATCGCTGCGGCAGCGCCCAGGCCGCCGGCGATGCCGGTCGTATACCAAGACGAGGAACCATTGGAAAACAGATAGCGGGCGAAGCGGCATTCCGCTTCCATGCCGATTAAGAACGCTTCGAGGTATGCCTGCAGGCTGACCGGTTCTTTGCGTACTTCCGCCAGCAGCGCACTGAAGATGGGGCCGGCGGGATGGAGGGTTGTTTCGAAGTGGATGTCATCATAGGCGTGGATGGCGGAACTGAAACAGTCCAGCATCGCACAGGCATATGGTGAAACAGATTCTTCCCGACCCAGCGGGTGGTATGACCCGGGGCATTCTTCCTGCAGGTAGGCTGCCGCAATGTCAACGGAGCTGCTGTCAGCACCGCTTAAGGCAACCGCCAGGATGTTCAGAAACAGATCCGCCGCTTCCCGGGGGATGGTTCTGATGTCCTGCTGCAGAAGGGCCAGAATGGCCTTGGCAAAGGTTTCCGGCATGATTACAGTTTCACCGGATAGATGGCCGCCAGGCCGCCGTCCACGAGGATTTCCACGCCGTTGATGTAGGCGGATTCTTCACTGCCAAGGAATACCGCCGCATTGGCGATGTCATTGACATGGCCGACGCGTCCGGCCGGGATCAGCGTTGCCCGGTACTGCCGGCGTTCCATCTCCTCCTGGGGGGAGCGGCCAAGCTCGCCGCCGGCGGCATCGGTCGGGATGATGCCCGGGGCAATGGCGTTGACGCGGATGTGACGGTCTCTTAATTCATTGGTCCATGTGTGGATGAAGGACTTCTGCGCCGACTTGGCGGCGATGTAGAGGCTGAAGTCCTTTAAGCCAAGAGAGGCGGTGACCGAAGTGTTCAGGATGATGGCTGAGCCATCAGGCATGATCGGCAGGCACGCCTGGACGGTGAAGTATGTGCCAAGCACATTGGTGTGCATGACCCGGTCAAACTCTTCCATGGTGATGTTTTCCAGCGGAATATACCTGCCGACGCCGGCATTGGCGATGACGATGTCCACGCTGCCCCGTTCCTCTTTGATTTTTGAAGCAACAGCGTCCATGTCCATGCGGTTGGCAACATCTGCCTTCATCCAGCCGATGTTACGGCCGATGGCGGCTGCTGCCTCCCGAAGCTTTTCTTCACGCCTGCCGGTGATGTACACATACGCCCCTTCGGCGACGTACTTTTCGGCAATTGCCAGGCCGATGCCGGTGCCGCCGCCGGTGATCAGCGCTGTTTTTCCTTCCAGTCTCATCTTGTTTTTCCTCCGTAAAAAGAATATATGTGAATGCATGTTTTAAGAAGTCTTATTTTGGAAATCAGTGTATACCGATTGGTTTACACTGAAATATGCCGCTGCTTCTGGATCAGGGCCAGCAGGCGACGGATCTTGGCGGACGGGTTACGCGCATACAGGATGCCGTATGCGGCCGTATAAGGCCAGTCCGCATCAACCTTTCTGAGCATCGGGTGGGCCTTGAGCCAGTGTTCGGTGCTGACCAGCACCGCATTCTCCTGCACCACCCGGTTGAAGACGTCCATGCCGAAAAAGTCAAACGGCACAAGGCTGATGTCCGGAAACCTTTGTTTCAGGTCTTCCTGCACCTTGTCCATGACCTCCATCTTGCCTTTGCTTAAGACAAAGACCTTTTCCTCGGCCAGATCTTCCATGGCTGCCTTCTTTTTCGCGGACAGGGGATGGTGGCGCGGGACGGCAAGGCAGAGAGGAATTGTCTCAATGGTCAGGCCGCTGCAGCGGCGGGCCGCCAGATGGGCCGCATCGGTGCTGCCGGTGATCAGGTCAATGTCCGTGCCCAGCTTTGCGAACAGCTCACTGACGCGGCCGGGTTCATTGACAAACGGGATGACCTGCACTCGTAATTCCGGCCATTCGGGCAGGATTTCATACAGCAGGTCAATGATCAGTTCGGTGCCGGTGACCGGCGAAGAGCCGACATTGATGATGCTGTCGGATGAGGAAACGGTCTGCCTTGCCCTGGCAATGGCCGCTTCGGCTTCGGCCAGCAGAAAGCGTCCGTCATGGAGCAGGGACGCACCGGCAGCAGTCAGTTTCAGCCCGCGCGGCGTGCGTTCAAACAGGGCGGTGCCGACCTCATCTTCCAGGGCGTCAACCTGTTTGATCAATGCCGAAGGCGTCAGATACAGCAGGTCTGCCGCCTTGCGGAAACTGCCGGCTTCCGCTGTCCTGATAAAGGTTTCCAGATATTTCAGATTCAGCATGATATGTATCCTTTGTTTTGTATATTATAGCAGAATTGTCAGCCATCCTTGCAACGGTCAAAAAGAAGAGGCAGACGCCTCTTCCGTTATTTTATAACTGTTTCATGATCTGAGCCGGCGTGTACTGTTTCCGGCTGAGTTCCATGGCTTTTGTCAGGACAGGCACCGCCGCGTCGAAATACATCCGCATCCCTTCACAGAGATAATAGATTTCCTCATCATTTTCCGGCAGGAAACGGTCCTTGGGGCAGCCGCCGCCGCATAATGACAGGTACGGACATTCCCGGCATTTCCCGGACAGGGTGGTTTTCTTGCGCTGCCCGAAGGCGGTCTGTTCTTCGCTATGGACAAGCAGGGCGAGGTCTTTGACATGGCCGAGCCGGTGCGGCTGATCGACAAAGTGGTCGCAGCTGTAGACGCTCCCGTCGCTTTCGACAACCGGGACATTGCCGCAGGTCTCCGCCAGGAAGCAGACGTTTGGCCCCTTGCCCGCAAGACCCAGGGCAGTTTCCGCAAACAGCTGCACATTGACCTTGCCAAGGTCATTCCGGCTCCATTCCCTGAAGACGGTTTTCAGAAACCTTCCATAGGCTTCCGGGGTGACCGAGTCTTCGGTGACTTTGCCGTCAATGCGTCTGACAATCGGGATGAACTGCATCCATCCCGTATCCAGAAAGCGCAGTGCCTTGTAAACAGCCAGGGCACTGGCGGCTGTTTCGGCTGTCACCGTACATAAGAGATCTGCCTTGATGCCGTATTTCTTCAGCCGCAGTACGGTTTCTCTGACCCGGTCGTAGGTGCCGTTTCCGGCGGTATCCTTGCGGTAGGTGTCATGGACAAAGCGGGTGCCGTCGATGGAAATGCCGACATCAAAATGATTGTCTTTGAGGAAGCGGCACCAGGCATCATCGAGCAGCAGGCCGTTGGTCTGCAGATTGTTCCAGATGGTCCTGCCCTGCGGGGTGTACTGCTTCTGCAGGCGGATGGCTTTTCGGTAAAAGGCCATGCCGGCCAGGGCCGGCTCGCCGCCGTGCCAGGTAAAGGACACCGCGTCATCGGGACTGGCTTCGATGTAGTTCCTGATAAAGGTTTCCAGGGTTTCATCATCCATCAGGGCGCGGCAGCTGTTGTTGTCCGCGTGCAGGTAATAACAATAGCTGCAGGCCATGTTGCACAATGACCCCACCGGCTTGGCCATGATGGTAAATGATGTTCCGCTCATTCCTTCAGATGCCTGTCAAAGAAGGCGATGGTCTTGTTGAAGGAGTCCATGGCCGCCTCCTGACGGTACATGGGCTTGTCGTAGTACCAGATGCCGTGTCCGGCCCCGTCATAGCGGTGGAATTCGTATTCCTTGCCTTTCTCCTTCAGCAGCCTCTCTGTTTCATCCACCTGTTCCTTTGTCGGGAAGCGGTCATCGTTGCCGAAGATGCCAAGCAGCGGGATCTGCAGGTCCTTGACAAAGCTGATCGGCGCGGCGGGCCGGGCCGGGGAGAGTTCCTCCTCCTTCATGATGACCTGGCCGCCCCAGCAGTCCACCGCACAGTCAAAGCCTTCCACCGTGCAGGCGGCCAGGAAAGCATGGCGGCCGCCCGAGCACATGCCGATGACGCCGGCCTTATGGTTGGAAGCAGGGGACAGCTTTAAGAAATCCAGACAGCCCTTGACATCATCCATGACGCTGGCATCGCTGACGCCGCCGGCTTCTCTGGCCCTTTGGGCCACTTCCGGGGGTGTGCCGGTGCCGAAAGCGTGGTAGATATCCGGACACATGACCGCATAGCCGTGCTCGGCAAAGCGGCGTGAGGTTTCCCGGCACCACTCATCCCAGCCGGGCATGTGGGGGATTAAGACGATGCCCGGCACTTTGTCTTTGCCTAAAGGACGGGCGTAGTAACTGGTGATCACCGTGCCGTTGGCAGAGGTGACAGGAACCGTTTCGGCAATCATGCCGGCGTATTCACCGGTATTCAATGAGTTCCACATAGTAAAATTCTCCTTTCTCTAATCTTATCCAATGATGCTTCTGAATTCAATCGGAAAAGCCCTTGACAGGCGAGGTTTATAACTATAGACTTAAAATAGATCTATTGTTATAGACCAAGGAGGAAGTTTATTATGAAAGACCTGAAACTGGCTGAGAGCGATTATCGTTTCATGGAGGTGATCTGGGACAATGAGCCGTTAAGCTCCATGGAACTTGTCAGACTGTGCGGGGAAAGGCTGGGCTGGAAGAAGTCGACCGTCTTTACCATGCTCAGGAAGATGTGCG
>JAFWCP010000019.1 GCA_017536845.1 Solobacterium sp.
CTGCATGCTCAGACACATCAGCAGGATCCGGTTCGATGATCAGCATAAACAGAAAACCGGTTAACAATACTTCAGCAGGTCAGACACCGTATCAATCGGGTATTCTGATGGGCGGTGCCGGGATGAGAAGACTGAATGACTGCTGATGGGGGAAAGGCGGCAGGGAAAAAAGCGGGATATGAGAGTGGCATATCCCGCTGAAGTGTATGTCTGCATGATGCAGAATGATACGGATAGCTTCAGTTTTGAAGCACGCCGATATTCTCGTCGAAGTGATACAGCTTTCCGTCAATCTCACGGTAGCCCTTGACCATTTCCCCGGTTATACGGTCATAGTAGTACCTGTTTCCGGCCTGGGAAGGATACAGTTCGATGTCACTTCCGCCAACGGTATACCAGCCTTTGATCATGGCACCGGCCCTGTTGTAGCGGACCCATTTGCCCTGCTTATTGATGCCGGCCTCAAGGTCGCTCTGGAAGATATACGGCATCCAGACTTCCTTGGCTGCTGCCTTGGCACCATCGTAAATCGCATCCAGCCAGTACCAGGCATCGCTTTCCGGATCATAGATTTCCCGTCCTCTTTCATAGCCGTAGACGGTATCGGTAATGTTCTTGGGATCTCCCATGATGCCCTGGCGGACACCGTCTTCATACCAGTGCTGTTTTCCACGGTACCGGCAGAAGCCGAATACCGCGCAGACAGCGGGATCGTCATCCGCATAGACAGTGAATGTCCTGGTATCCCAGATCGTCTGTCCGTCAGGTGTGTCCGCATATAAGGTGACTGTCGCTGTTCCTGTGCTTTTGGCATCGATGTAAATATCGCCGTATTGATGCCGGCACCTGATCACGGAGGAATCGGAACTGGTGGCATGGAAAGTGCATAAGTTATACATCTCACTGGGAAAGACCTGGCAGGTCAGAAAGGCAATATTGCCGACCGTATAGGTGGTATTGGAAGTGATATTGATCTGCTTGTCGGGGATGATGTCTTCCCAGACGGCGTAGAGGTGGGTATCTACAGGAAACATGTCGTTTAGCAGATAGTAATTCTCGACATACTGTTCGGTTTCGCCGTAACGCCATCTTGCAACATAGCGCTGTTCATTCCGGTTTTTGGGGGGTGATTCTGAAAGACAGAGGATGGCCGATCGGGGCTTTGACTTCCCATTGGGCATATTGTTTTCCCTGATCTTCGAAATACCCTTCCGTAGCATGGAAGCGTACCCTTGAGGCTTTGACATACACGGCATAATATGTCCTGTCTTCTGTAAAGAGCAGATCTTTCATTTCAAAACAATCGTAATCCACCTCTTCTCCAGCGTCTGAGCATCCGCCAAATGCCTTATCCGCGTCTGCAATGTCGGGGACGATGTCACTGAAGTTGTATCTTCTGCCCTGGAGCACCGTATATGTGCAGGTTTTGGACCCTTGATAAGAGCCACCCTGCAGGTCAAAGGTTACGGTGTATTTTTTGCTGTAGGCCGCATAAAGGGTCACATCATACGTCGGGCAGAATTCCAGAAGTTCTTCAGGCGTGAAATCGCTGATCCCGTCCGTGCCCAGGGACCAGGTCCATAAGCCGACAGAAGGGTCGTCGGGACAGACTTCATCAGACCCTTCTTCTGTGAACAGGGTAGAACGCAGGGGCTTGTCGTAAGGCACAGTGACTGTAAACGTGCCGCTTTTTCCCATCCTGGTTGCTTCACCGATGACAAAGGTGATATCCACATACCCATCGGCTTTTGCTTTTGCGGCGAAAACTGTCGTTGCCATCAGGAATGACAGCAGGAAGCGAGTACTCGTTTCATGATGTTTTCCCCATTTTTTATTTATTATACGTTATAAAGTAAGGCCTGTCGAAAGGAGGTGAAAGAACTGGCGGACCGGTATCCATGAACAGGCAAAAGCAAATAACAGCAAGTTATAGTCTACAGCTGCCAACATTATGATATATTATTGCCAAAGAACTCGTCGTTTTTTTCATCATAATCATACAGGAGGACTTTTTATGACGAAAACTTTATTTGACAAGACGATGCTTGGCAGCATGAAGCTGAAGAATCGCATTTTCATGTCGCCGATGGGCACAACCGGCGAAGCGGATGGCTCCTACTGCAGTGAAGGCATCGACTACTTCGAAGAGAGAGCCAAAGGCGGTGCCGGCCTCATCATCACGGGTGCAAACGTTGTATCCACCAAGTATGAGCCCAGACCCTGCACCGAGCTCTCTGACTTCCATCATGTGGAAAGACTGAACATGCTGATTGACAGATGCCACCACTATGGCGCAAAGGTATGCGTCCAGCTCTCCCCGGGCCTTGGCAGACAGCAGTTTACAGACCCTTTCACAGCACCCTACAGTGCCGGCAGTGTTCCTTCTTTCTGGTTCCCTGACCTCATCTGCAAGCCTTTTGCGGTAGAAGACATCAAGTACCTGGTAGAAAGAATCGGTTACTCTGCATCACTGGCCGTCAATGCCGGTGCCGATGCCGTAGAACTGCATGCCTACGGTGGCTACCTGCTTGACCAGTTCCATTCCGTACAGTGGAACAACAGAACCGACGAATACGGCGGGTCACTGGAAAACCGCATGCGGTTCACCCTTGAGTGCATTGAAGCAATCAAGAAGAACACCCCGAAGGATTTCCCGATCCTTGTCAAATTCACACCGGTACAGAGAGTCGAAGGCTTCCGTACCATTGACGAAGGCATCGAAATGGCAAAGATCCTGGAAAAGGCAGGCATTACGGCAATCCATGTCGATACCGGCTGCTATGAAGAATGGTTCCAGGCCATCACCACTGTCTACAGCGATGACGCCCATAAGACAGATGTCCAGAAGGCAATCAAGGAAGTTGTAAGCATTCCTGTCCTTGGCGACGGCAAGCTGATCAAGCCCGAAGTTGCCAAAAAGGTACTGGATGACGGTATCCTGGACTACATCGGCCTTGCCCATCAGCTGCTGGCTGACCCGTACTGGCCGAAGAAAGTCAAGAGCGGCCATACCGAAGACATCACACCGTGCATCGGCTGCAATGAGTGTCTGCTGGCCGGCTTCTCCGGCAAGCATTATTACTGTGCTGTCAACCCGCAGTGCTATGCGGAAAAATCCTTCTTCCTGCCCAAACCCGATGGGTCAAAGAAGAAGGTCCTCATCATCGGCGGCGGCCCGGCCGGCATGGAAGCTGCCATTACGGCAAGAAGACGCGGCTGGGATGCAGAACTCTGGGAGAAGGAAGCACGTCTTGGCGGCACATTGTGGGCAGCCGGCGGTCCTGACTTCAAGTCGGATGTCCTGCGCCTGATCCGTGCCCTTGAAATCCAGTGCTACAAGCTTGGTGTTGATGTCCGTCTGAACAAGACCGCGACAGCTGAAAACATCAAGGGCGGCAATTATGACAAGGTCATCCTTGCGGCCGGTTCTTCCCCGGCAATTCCGCCGATTGAAGGCATTGAAAAGACAAAGCTGGTCAGTGACTACCTCACCCACCAGGTATGCGTCGGCAAGAAGGTTGTTGTCATCGGCGGCGGCCTGGCCGGCACCGAAGCAGCATGCGACATTGCCCCCAAGGCTGAAGAAGTCACCATCGTTGAGATGCTGCCGGATATCCTGTTCACAGCAGCCCACTGTCTGAACAATGACCAGCACCTCAGAAAGATGGTCAAAGACCGCGGCGTCAAAGTGGAAGCAGGTGCCAGGGTTCTCAAGATCACGGATGAAGGCGTGACTTACGAGAAGGATGGTGAGACAAAGACCATCGCCTGCGATACCGTCCTGAATGCGGCTGGCTTCAAGCCCAACAACCAGCTGGAAGACCTCCTGGAAGATCTGTACGATGATGTCACGGTTGTCGGTGATGCCATTGCGCCGAGAAAGATCCTCACAGCCATCCACGAGGCTTACCACGCCATCCGCACCATGGAATAAGGTTTCACGGATTCAGTTTCAATGGAATGAAGAAGGCAGAAGACCCGGAAGGGTCTTCTGTTTTTGGAATGAAAAACACCTCCGGACGGAGGTGCTCGTATGAGTCTCAGACAGTCTTATCGATAGATCTCAAGCTGTTCCCAGGTTGATGCGCTGGCTGCCGAAGCGCGGAATGTATTGCATGCATCCATCTGCAGCCATTTCCCGTTTGCCATGGACTGCAGGTAATAGCTCTGACCGTCCGTAAAGATCCGGAAGCTCTCCCAGAATCTCTGATCCTTTCCGGCAATACAGGCAGGGGCACTGACATCATCCTGTCCGATATCTACCGAAAGGTATCTGCCGTCATCAGACAGGAATCCTGCTTCGCCATAATCATTCTCCATGACGGTAAAGACCTGTCTGCCGGAAATTCTGATGATTGAACCTGTCTTTTTTGAATACATGCAGATCCTGTCCCCGATGAACTGATCGGTAACATCCGTAAGGCCTGCGGCGTCTGTCATGTGGACGATGTAGGCAACCGTATTCCTGTTGATGAAGAAGTCATAGGAAACGTCCTTATAGGCATGGCTGTGACAGACAACCAGCGGGGTTCCGTCGTCTGCTTTTTTTACGACAATGGCTGCATGGTCCAATTCGCCGTCGTTTTCAAAATCATAGAGCACAACATCACCGGTATTGACGGTGAAATTCATTGTTTCGCCATATCTGATGACATCCTGCGAATAGCCTTTGCGGTCCGTAAGGTAGTGGTGCAATGTTCCTGTATGACTGAAGGTCCAACGGTATTCGTTATCAAACCCGATTCTGATAAAACGGTAGAAAGGATTGTTGTTTCTGTTTAAGAGCGCATCCTCCTCCAGGCCGCCGCCTTCGGTGATGCACTGACTGACAAAATTGGTGCAGTCATCGGTTTTATCGTTACCGTCGTCATCGTAATTCGCATAATCCGAATTATGGCCATCCACCCATTCATAAGCATAGTGAATGGCTCCATGGATGCTGTAGTAATGGTCGTAGCAGTTTTCTTCCGCAGCTGCCGGAACACCTGCGGCAAGAAGAGCGATCGCCGTCATCA
>JAFWCP010000157.1 GCA_017536845.1 Solobacterium sp.
ATTTGCCCGGGAAACAGCTGTATGGAAATCATAACCAGGTGTTGTTATTTTTTGAACAGTGGTTTGCAGCTTCCAGGCAGTACCGGAAATATCCAGCTGAAAAAAGGGATATGCAAATCCAGAAGGCAGCAGGCAATTGCCGCTGCAGGATCTTACACAAAAATGCAGATACTCTCCATGAAGCAGGATTTGTCCAGCCAGTATACATCCGGTACTGACAGCCTGCTGAATAAAACGTTTCCCAATATCCAGCACCACTGCAGCAATCGAGATATACACGTGTATTACGGACACCATTCTGCCTGAAATCATGGTATTCCAATGTTCCCCATAACGGTTACAGCCTTCTGCCGTATCACAAAAGAGGAAGTTTCCTTCCTCTTACAGCTGCTCGACTGGTTTCCGTTCGGCCTTCAGGTTATGTTCTTTCTTTGCCCGTCTGGACAGTTCGTTTTCGATGTCTTCCGGTGTAATTCCCTTATAGGCCATCAGCACCATGACATGATAGGCAAGATCACTGATCTCGCCGATCAGTTCTTCATCCGACTGGGTGCAGGCAGCCACAACCACTTCCGTGCTCTCTTCGCCGACCTTCTTCAGGATCTTGCCCAGCCCCTTTTCATAGAGATAGCTTGTATAGCTGCCCTCTTCCGGGTGTTCTTTCCGCTTCAGGGCAGTTTCATACAGATTCATCAGTTCACTCATCAATGACTTCTCCTTCCAGATTGCGGTAGAAACAGGAACGATGGCCGGTATGGCAGGCCGCCCCGTCCTGTTTCACCTTCAGCAGTATTGTATCCTCATCACAGTCGACAAAGATGTCTGTGACATGCTGGTAATGACCGCTGGTTTCCCCCTTGGTCCACAGTTCATTGCGGCTGCGTGACCAGTACGTTGCCAGCCCGGTTTCCACGGTTTTCTTCAGGCTTTCTTCATTCATATAGCCAAGCATCAGCACCTGCCCGTTCTCAGCGTCCTGCACGATGCAGGGAACCAGGCCGTTTCCTTTGGCAAAATCAATCTTCATCTGACCGGCACTCCTTTTTCCCTTAAGTACGCATGGACCTGCTGCACCGTCAGCTCGCCATAGTGGAACAAGGATGCCGCCAGAGCCGCTTCGGCCGCTTCCTCGGCAAACACTTCATAAAAGTGTTCCAGAGAGCCGCAGCCGCCGGAGGCAATGACCGGTACATGCACACGCTGCTTTACTGCCTTTAAGAAAGGAATATCAAAGCCCTGCTTGGTGCCGTCGGTGTCCATGGAGGTTAACAGGATCTCCCCGGCTCCGCGCCTGACGCCTTCTTCAATCCAGTCCAGAGCGTCAATGCCGGTATCAATCCGGCCGCCATGGATGACAACGTTCCAGCCCGAGCCGTCCTCCCGCATTCTGCCGTCCACCGCCAGCACGATGCACTGGTCGCCGAAGATGGAAGCCCCTTCACTGATCAGGTCAGGATTCTTGACCGCGGCCGAGTTGACGGATACCTTGTCCGCCCCGGCCCGCAGGATCTTTTTCATATCGGCCGTCGTCCGGATACCGCCGCCCACGGTGAAGGGCATGAAGATCTTTTCGGCGACCTTTTCAACGATATGCACCATGGTATCACGATGCTCGTGGGTGGCGGTGATGTCCAGGAAGACGAGTTCGTCCGCACCCTGTTCATAGTACTTTTCCGCCAGTTCCACCGGGTCGCCAACTTCTTTCAGGCCGACGAAATTGACGCCTTTGACAACCTTGCCGTCCTTGACATCCAGGCAGGGGATAATACGTTTCTTGATCATTTCGCCTCCTTGATTGCTTCCGAAAGATCCAGCGTACGGGCGTAGATGGCCTTGCCGGCAATGGCGCCGTAGAGCCCCAGATCCTTCAGTGCCTTGATATCGTCAATATCCTTGACGCCGCCGGAAGCGGTGATGTCAATGGATACCGTCTCTTTCAGTTCCTTCAGCATCTTCAGATTCGGCCCCTGCAGGGTGCCGTCTTTGGAAATGTCGGTGAAGATGATGTTCTTCACGCCGGCTTCTTCCAGCTTTTTTGCAAACGCCGTATAGTACAGCTGCGAACCGCTCAGCCAGCCGTTGCCGCGGGCATAGCCATCCTTGCAGTCCAGGCCGACGGCAATCCTTTCGCCATAACGGCTGACCGCTTCTTCGAGGAAGGCAAAGTCTTCGATGGCACGGGTGCCCAGGATCACCCGGTCAATGCCGTGTGCGATGTACCAGGCAATATCTTCCATGGTGCGGATGCCGCCGCCGGTTTCCGTTTTCAGGCCGGCTGCATTTTTTGCTTCGGCGATCAGTTCATGGTTGACGGGATGGCCGGCCTTGGCCCCGTCCAGATCCACAAGGTGCATCCACTCAGCCCCCTGCTCTTTGAACGAAACCGCTGTTTCCACCACCGAGGCAGCCACCGTGTGTTTTGATGCATAATCGCCTTTGACAAGCCTGACCGGCAGGCCGTCAATGATATCAATCGCCGGAAGGATGATCATACCGCAAACTCCTTTACAAAGTATTCCAGAATCTTCAGGCCGTCTTCACCGCTTTTTTCCGGGTGGAACTGGGTGCCCATGACATTGCCGTGCATGACAATGCCCGGCACTCTGATATCCCCGTACATGGAGTAAGCGACAAGGTCCTCTTCTTCCATGATCCCGGCGTAATAGCTGTGGACGTAATAGGCGTGCGGATTGTCCGAAAGCCTTTCCTTCAGGCTGTTTTCCCTGGTGAATTCCAGGTTGTTCCAGCCGATCTCGGGAACCGGCAGATCCGTCTCCAGACGGATGATCCTGCCTTTTAAGAACCCGAAGCCTTCGGTAAAGCCCTTTTCTTCACTGCTTTCAAATATCATCTGCATGCCCAGACAGATGCCAAGCAGCGGTTTTCCTTCTTCCACCATCTTTGTGACGGGTTCAAGAAGACCGCAGGCAGTGATGTTGGCCATGCCGTCGCCGAATGCCCCGACCCCGGGCAAAATGAGCCTGTCACAGCGCTTCAGTCCTTCAGCATCAGCGCTGATCACCCATTCTTCACCCAGCTTTTTGAGGGCGTTGCTTACCGAGGCAAGGTTGCCCATGCCGTAATCGATGATGCCGATCATTCGAGTACCCCCTTGGAAGAGACAATCTGATCGGAAGTGACCTTCACCGCGGTTTTCATCGCCCGGGCCGTCCCCTTAAACAGCGCTTCCATCTGGTGATGGTCATTTCTGCCATAACAGTGCAGGTGCAATGTGATGCCGGCATTCTCGCTCAACGCCCGGAAGAATTCCTCGGCCATTTCCGTGGCCATGGTGCCCACCGTGTCACGGTGGAAGGCGCAGTCAAACACAAGGTACGGCCGGCCGGAAAAATCCAGGGCACAAGTGGCCTGGGACTCATCCATGGGCAGGATGAAATACCCATATCTTTCAATCCCCTTCTTGTCACCCAGGGCAGCGCGGATGCACTGGCCTAAGGCGATGCCGCAGTCTTCGATGGAGTGATGGTCATCCACGTCAAGGTCACCCTTGCAGATGAGGGTGATATCCATGCCGGAATGGAAGGCAAACAGTTCCATCATGTGGTTGAAAAAGCCGATGCCGGTCTGGATGTCAGACTTTCCATTGCCGTCAAGGTCCACCTTGCACAGGATCTCGGTTTCCTTCGTCTTTCTTTCAATCCGGGCCGATCTCATACATTCTCCCGGACGATCTGAATGATCGTATCATTGTCTTCCGGCGTGCCGATCGTAATGCGGAAATACGGCGTGCCGGCATAATTGCGGATGACGATGTCCTTTTCCGCAAGGGCTTCCAGCAGCGCTTCTTTATGATCGCTGCGCGCATAGAGAAAATTGGCGGCGGAAGGATAGACCCACACATCATCCTTCAAAGCTTCATAGACCCTGTCCCGCTCCGCCTTGATGGCGTCAACTCTGGCGGAAATGTCATATTCCAGCACGATGGCAGCGGCAGCAGCCGAGAAGGAATTCAAGGCGTACGGGACAAAGGACCCCCGTAATTCCTGCATGCGTCTGGCGTTGGTGACCAGGAAGCCGACCCGCAGCCCGGCTAAACCATAAGCCTTGGACAGCGTCCTTGTCACATACAGGTTGTCATGCTTATCAACTAACGAAAGCGCACTTTCCTCGTCCGCAAATTCCATATAGGCTTCATCGATGACGACCGGGATCTTATGGTCGGCGGTCACGATCTTTTCCACATCGGCAATGCTCAGGCAGTGGCCGGTGGGATTGTTGGGATTGGAGAACAGGATCATCTTCGCGTCTTTCTTTTTCGCAAAGGCGATGAATTCATCGACATCGAAGTCGCCGGATTCGTTGCATGCAAACTTGGCGACCTTTGCCCCATAGGACTCGGCATAATAGTCGTACATCGAGAAATCCGGTTTCAGCGTCACCAGGACATCATGGGGTTTCAGGGTGCGGCTGATGATATAGCCAAGCATCTGGTCCGAGCCGTTGCCGGCCAGGATCTGGTCGGCGGTCAGGTTCATGGCTTTTGCGTAAGCTTCGCGGATCACTGTCTGGCTGTTGTCGGGATAGCG
>JAFWCP010000158.1 GCA_017536845.1 Solobacterium sp.
CAGCTGGCTGACAAAGGGCTCTGCCTTGATATTGGCCGGCAGCGGCGGCAGCTTTGACATGTCAAAGGTTTTCCCGCAGGCAATCAGCACGTCAAGATCTTCATTGCCAAGACCTTCGATGCAGGTGCGGTAGAAGTCAGGCCGGCTGGCGATGACCGATCCCAGCGAAATGTAGACAAACGGCCTTGGATTGTCCTGACGGGTGACAGGCACGTCCTTTACCGAAGGCCCGGCAAACAGATAGTGTTCGGGCGAAAAGGTATCGGCTGATGGCTGGAAAGCCTTTGCGGCATAAACAATTGTATCGGTGTCATTGTCATCCTGCACAAGGCTGATGACATTGGTCACTTCATAGCCCAGCGGCTTCAGCTTCTTCAGCTCCCGCTGTACCTTTGGCATGCCGACCATCAGCCGGAAGATTTCCTTCGGCGAATACTGCAGGCTCCTGGCGGACTGCTGGTTGAAGGCGAAGGTCGTTGTCGATACGATTAAGGGAATCTCATACTTCCTTGCCGTAAGCTTGGCCCAGAAACAGACAGAATCAGAAACAATCAGATCGGGTTTTCCAAGACTGATCTCTTCCTTCAGGAAGCCATCCATGGCAATGGTTGTATGGATCGCATTCAGGCTCATGTCGCTTGTCGAGACTTCCTGGATCCTTTCTGTTTCCTTTGCGTTCAGATCCGGCAGGAACCGGTCACAGGATATGTATCTGGCACCGGTGTCTTTGATTTTATCCGCAAACATGTCAAAGGAATAGTAGGTGACATCGTGGCCGCGCTTCACCAGCTGGCGGACGACTTCAATGGTCGGGTTGGTATGGCCATAGGCCGGGATGCAGAACCACCAGATCTTCATTGCTGCTCACCTCCGCTGAAAATGTGGCTGAAATAGGTCTGGAAGCTCTCTTTGGTCGGGATCGCCAGGCCTCTTTTCAGATCGCCCAGGATGATCAGCTGGTCACCGGGCTGAATGCTGAACATCTCTCTTGCTTCCTTGGGCAGAACGATCTGTCCCTTGGTGCCGACCGTGACGGTCCAGGCGCGTTTTCCTTCAGGATATTCCATTTTCAATCCTCCAAATCATACATATCATACTAATCATACTTTATGAACTATATTGCGTCAAGGTGTGAAAAGATAGGAGAAAACAATCCGCAGGTGCTATAATCTAAATGAACACGTTCATAAAAAGGGGGCAGATGCATGCCTAAGGTACTGGATCATCCGAAAGAAAAAATACTCGCCGCCGCAAGGGAGATCCTGCTGCGTGAAGGCTATAACGCACTGACGGTAAGGAACATTGCCGCAAAAGTTCCTGTTGCGGCCGGGACGGTGTATAACTACTTCCCATCCAAAGACCACCTGTGCGCCAGCGTCATGCTGGAAGACTGGCAGCGGATAATGCGTGAAATGCAGAACAGGCTGAAGGGGACAGATGGCAAACAGGGAATCCGGATCATCTATGAGACGGTGAAGGCATATGCGGAATTCTTTGAACCGGTCTTCGGCCAGTACCATGGTGCCGCCGTCACCCGAAGCAGTTATCATGACATGCTGGTGAACGAAATCGATTCCTACATCAGGGAAGTCCTTCCTGATGACCGGGATCCGTTTCTGCCCGTTTTTCTGAGCGAGACCATTCTCCGCTTCGCCGCCGGCCTGAAGACGCCGTATGAGAAGCTTGAGAATATCATTGCAGAGCTTATACAGGAGGAAGTATCATCATGAGCAGTTTCAAGGACCTCAGAATTGTCGACAATTTCTACCAGACCTCATTGTTTTTCCCGATGCCGACGGTAATCATCAGCACCATTGCGGATGACGGCAGCACTTCGCTTGGCCCGTATTCGCTGGTATCGCCGTATTACATCGCCGGCCGGGATTATTATGCCATGCTGCTGAACTGCCGCAATTCATCCAACACCGCCCAGCACCTTTTGAAACGGGGCGTCTGTGCGCTGAACTTCATTCCCGATGACCGGAAGTACTTTAAGGAAGCCGTACGCCTTGGCTGGCCCGGCGATCGGCCGGAAGAAAAGATGAAGGACTGCCTGTTTACCCTGGAAGACGGCATCGCCGAAGGAACAAGGCCGCAGGTTGTCAAAGAAGCCTTCCAGGTCATCGAGTGTACCTGGATGCGTGACCTGGATGGTGCAGAAAGGGATGAACCAGGTCATCTTGACGGTTATGAACCGCCGTACCATGACTTCAACGGCATCACGTCAAAATTCGGGGCGACGTTCATCCTGCGGGTGGACAAGATCCTGATGAAGGAGAAGTATTACAACGCCATCATTAACGGCGTCAGAGGCGGCGATTTCCCGCCCGTGCCGGTGGACTACGGCTATCGCGATTCAAAGAATTTCTGGTATACCAAGGCCAGAAGGCCGGTGCCGGAACTGCTTCCGATGCGGGAAACATCCGTGCAGTCGGTCATGTATGCGGCCGAGCGTATTGACGACAAGGTCCGTTTTACCGAAGAAGCCTGCGCAAAGCTTGTCAAGGTGCCGCGGATCTTCCTGCCGATGGTGCTGAAAGGCTGTGTGGCATGGGCGAAAGAAAACAACGTCACGCTGATAACGGCTGAGCATATGGAGATCATCAATGACAAACGTGCCAAAGAGAAAAAGAAATAAGGAAATGGCCGGCCTGGTCCATGATCTGCTGGCCAGATTTGAGAAAAACATCGTCCTGACGGAAAAACCGCTGTCTTACCGGCAGCCGATGACCTGGCCGAAAATGCTTCCGGTAATGAAACTGCAGGCAGGTCAGTACAGGGCGGAAGGATTTGGCCATGTCATGACGCTTGAAACCAATGCCATGGGCGGGTTCATGAAACTGGCAACGATTGTCTTTACGCCCAATGAAGGCTATGATATCCCGCTGTTATTGCTTGACATCATGTTCATGGGGGATAAGACAACCGTCTTTGCGGAATACTATGATCTGGCCGAAACAGAAGAAACACAGGCGCTGGATCAGCTGTATGAGGCATATCAGGATCTTGATGACTATAAGGAAAGGCCGCACTGGTATATTCAGGAAAGGGCACCGTATTCCCTCATCAAATCGGTGAAGGCAGATCAGAAAGGCAGGATCCTCAGGATGGCGCTGGAAGAGGCTGAAATCTATGGCTTAATGGCCCGCTATGCCTTTCTGAAAGGGGCATCGGAAGATGAAAAGGCATTCCGACGATCAAGGATCAAGGCCTTTCAGGACCGTATGGTCAAAGAAGGCAATCCATCAGAAGAAGCATTGAAAAGGGTGCTCGGCAGCCGGGCTGAAGCATTCTTCAGAGAAGTGATCATGCCGGCACAACAGGAGGAGAAGTAAAATGAAAGTCGTACTTGCAGGAGCGTTCGGACATCTTGGCGAAGATATCCTGAAAGAGCTCATCAGAAATCAACATGAAGTCATCGCGGCCGATGTCGTCATCAGGGAACTCGAAGGCGTGGAAGGCTATACACCGGTGCAGATCGATATGACCGATGCCGAAAAGATGAAGGGTCTGTGTGACGGGGCTGATGTTGTGATTTCCACCGTCGGCCTGACCAAGGCCTCCGCCACCGTGAGTGCCTATGACATAGACTATGGCGCCAATAAGAACCTTGTCGATGAAGCTCTCAGGGCCGGCGTGAAGCACTTTGCCTATGTATCTGTCCTGAAGGCGGACAAGGCCAAAGACGTGCCGATGCTGGACGCCAAGGCGAAGTTGGAAGCATATCTGAAAAAGACAGATATGAAATGGGTCATCTTCCGTCCGACAGGGTATTTCTATGACATTGCCAAGGTGTTCATGCCGATGGTTGAAAAGGGCAAGGTCACCCTTCTTGGCA
>JAFWCP010000159.1 GCA_017536845.1 Solobacterium sp.
CTGATCTGCGGCTTCAGGCCGGCGATCAGGGTATTGAGGGCAGCATCTTTGCCGTCATAGCCGAGGAAGATTTCGGCATTGCCGTGCTTCTGGGCAGTCTTGAATATTTCCGGATTGAAATGATCCTCGTGGATATGGCTGATAAAAATGTACAGCGGAAGGTCCTTGGGAAGGGAGGGCAGTTTGCCTTTGTACCAGTCAAAGACCATGGTGGCCTGCGGGTAGAACAGGACAAAGCTGCTGTGGCCAAGGTAAGTTCCGTAAACCTGGTTGTTTTTCATTGGTCAATCTCCTTAACGGCTCATATTGTACCACGGCTTGGATGCAACATAAACAGCGGGACAATTTCGACAAATATATGGAATGATACGGAAAGATAAGCGGAATGCACCCTGCAATCAGCAGGAATGATGGTATAATAACACCAACTGATAAACGGAGGAAAAAAACATGTATGATTTTACTGCGATGATTGCAGGATTAAAGGCAAATCCCAAGAGCATCGTTTTCACGGAAGGATCGGATCCCCGTATTCTCGAAGCGGCTGCACGTCTTTGTGAGGACGATTTCCTGAAGCCCGTTCTGCTTGGCAATCCGGAAGAAATCCAGGCGGTTGCAAAGGAAAAGGGTTTTGACGTATCCAAGGCAAAGATCATCGATCCTAAGAATTATGAAAAGTTTGACGAAATGGTCGATCTGTTCTGCGAGCTGAGAAAGAAGAAGGGTGTGACAAAGGAACAGGCTGAAAAGACGCTGTCCTTCTCCAACTATTTCGGTACCATGCTCGTCAAGATGGGCGAGGCTGACTGTCTGCTGGGCGGCGCCACATATTCCACCGCTGACACTGTCCGTCCTGCTCTGCAGATCATCAAGGCAAAGCCGGGCAATTCCATCGTTTCCAGCTGCTTCATCCTTGTCCGTGACAAGGCCGAAGGCGGCAACGAAATCCTGGCTCTGGCCGACTGCGCAATCAACCTGTTCCCGGATGAGGACCAGCTGGTTGAAATCTGCGGCGAAACCGTCAAGTGCGCCAAGGTCTTCGGCGTTGACCCGAAGGTTGCCTTCTTAAGCTTCTCGACAAAGGGCTCCGGCAAGGATGCTACCGTTGACAAGATGCGCAATGCGACAATCAAGGCACAGGAAAAGTATCCTGACATCCCGATTGAAGGCGAACTGCAGTTTGACGCGGCGGTTGCCCCGGAAGTTGCGGCAACCAAGTGCAAGGGTTCCACAGTGGCAGGCTATGCCAACACCTTCATCTTCCCGGACATCAACGCCGGCAACATCGGCTACAAGATTGCCCAGAGACTCGGCGGCTTCGACGCGTTCGGCCCGATCCTGCTCGGCCTCAACGCACCGATCAACGACCTCTCCCGCGGCTGCAACGCGGACGAAGTCTACTCGATGTCCATCATTACAGCGGCACTTGTCTGATCAGACAAAACATTCCGACACAGGCCTTACGGCCTGTGTTTTTCGTGGTATACTAGTTAAAAATCTCTGGATGAAAAAAATCATGGCATCCTATGTACTGGAAAATGCGCAGGCAAAGGTCATCATCGATGAACACGCATCTGAAATTCACAGCTTTGTAAACAAGAAAACCGGCCTGGAATACATGTGGCAGGGTGATCCCGCCTTCTGGTCCGGCCGCAACCCGACCCTGTTCCCGATGGTCGGCTCGACCTGGGACAAGAAGCTCCACATCGGCGGAAAGGAATATGTCACCGGCAACCATGGCTTTACAAGAAGGAGCGACTTCACCTGCATAAGCTGCGACGGCACCGCGCTGACCAATGAACTCAAGGACTCGGAAGCGACAAGGAAAGAATATCCGTTCGGCTTTGACCTGAAGATCACCTATACCCTGGACCAGGCAACGCTGACAGTGGATTATGCCATTACCAACACCAATGACGAGGTGATGCCGTTCAACTTCGGCCTGCATCCGGCGTTCAACTGCCCGATTGAAAAGGACAAGCAGTATGCGGATTACCGGATTGAATTCAACAATGCCGAGAACATCCATTGGCTGGATACCAATCTCGATGATACAAAGGTGCTGCCGCTCAATCCTGATGACCTGGCAAAAACCGTCATCCTGAGCGATCCGAAATCCACCGTCTCAACTTTGACGGACGGCGTCCATGGCGTCAGCGTCGGCTATGAGAACTATCCCTGGCTGGCTTTCTGGAGCCCCAATGCACCGTTTGTCTGCATCGAACCGTGGCATTCGCACACCGACTTTGACAAGGTGGAAGTTCCGTTTGAAAAGCGGGAAGGGACGCTGTTCCTGAATCCCGGTGATACCTTCCGCACATCCTATACCATTACCGTCTGGTAAATCATCAGAAGCAGGGCCGCGCTGCGGCCCTTTTCCATGCCTTTGCGGAATGAGAATGAGAACGGAAAACATGATATAGTAATAACAGCAAACAGGAGGATTCATGATGAAAAAATTACTGATACTGATGGCGGTGCTGCTTGTCGGCTGCGGCGGGCAGAGCACAGCGTCATCCCCAGCTTCGCCGCCGGCTTCGGAAGGACCTAAGATTTCGTTCCACCAGCAGCCGGCAGAACCGGAAAAAACCGAGCGCAAGGACAATATTCTGGGGTCGGGCATTCCTCTTGAAAGTGTTGCCCGCATCTTCGGGTCTGCCGTCGGCCAATATGATGATATGCATTTCAACCTGACCCGTCTTGACAGCGGCGGTGCGACAGCCGCGGCTGAGGCGATGGATGCGGATTTCAACAAGATCGAAAGCAAGCGGGAAATCGAACCTTACGAATACCAGCAGGTTGTGGCCTTGCTGGATGGGCTGGAACTGGTTGATATCAAAGAGCCCGATGCCTTCCAGGTCCAGATTGAGTTTGAAGGCATGACAGCGGAAGACGAAAACCGGAAGCTTGCCGTGACCGGGGAACAGTACGGGGCCATTCACAGTGCCGTCAGGGCTCTGTCCGGGGCGGATGAGATAACGGCGCAGATGGATTCGCTGAACGTCGTGCGCGGCTGGATGGAAACAGACGGCGACCTGCTTGCCTGTGCCGTCATCGGGGCCGGCTACGGCACGGATTATGACGCGGCAAGAGAGATGCTGATGGACGAGAAGTATTTTGAAAGCTATCCGTTTACCTATGAAATTGGTGAAGATCATTTCATAAGCATGCCTGACGGCTATGTTCTCTACCTGCTCGTGCCCGGGGAGAATGTTTCGCTGGCTGTCAACGACATGGCCGGCAATGTGCTCTGGCGTTCAGAAGAGGGTGATCCGGTGCTTGTCATGGCTGATGATGATGAGCTGATGTGCGAGGTCAATGCGGTAAGAGGCGATTCCTTTGTCACCTTCTATCACTGCCAGAACGAAGAGGACGGCAGTCTGCTCAGGCCCAACGGCGGCGGTGTGTATGATCTGACCATGTGGCCGGATGCTTATGACAGCGTGCATCAGAGTCAGTTTGACCTGCTGTATTACGGGGTTGGCGAGTTCCGGGAATACATGGATGCCGGCTATGATCTCTGGTACTGCGGGCATCTGATGATCGATATGAAGCCCTGCATCGTCTATCGTCTGGTGAAAGAGAACGAAGTGATTGATTTCGCCGTCAATATTGACCGTGAACGCGCTTACCGCTATGATGATGAATTCAATGCCTGGAATGAAGTGATTATCAGCCAATAAGGAATGTCAATATGCGTAAAACGGCATTTCATGATACCATTTTTCCATTGACAGGGAGGTGCTTATGAAAAAGATCATTGCTGTCCTGTGCCTGCTGCTGGCTTCCTGCAAGGCGCCGGTAAGGGAAACAGCGTCTTCCGTGCTGCCGAGTGAAACGCCGGCTGCGACGGAAGAACCGCGGGTGGTTGAAGATCCCTGGCTGGTCGGCGACGGGATTATGGCCGAGGAAATTGAAATGATCCGCGGATCGGTCGTCGGCCGTTACAATCTGCTGCGGTTTGAGGCGGAAAGCTTTGCGGACGGTTATCATATCACCATCGAAAATGAACGGCCGGACGGTGAAAAGTACCAGGTGGAAAAGGATCTCAGTCCGGAAAGCTGGAACCTGCTGACGTCAACTCTGGAAGGCCACCGCATGGAAGAAGAGAACCCTTCCGAAACATATACCGTGCATCTGCGCTGGCAGGGGATGTCGGTCAGGGACCGGCAGAAATACCTGGTCTGCGATGAAGAAACCTATGCCCTTCTGCATGCGACGATGAAGGAAATCGCCGGGATCAAGGTCATCGAAGAAACACCTGCCCCGGAAGAAGAGGATACCTCGCTGGCCGACCTGCAGAAGCAGATCACAGACGAAAAAGCGGTTCTGGGCAGTGCCATGGTGACATCGGCC
>JAFWCP010000020.1 GCA_017536845.1 Solobacterium sp.
ACAGGCTATCATGATCCGCGGATTACCAGGACAGGAAATATTCTCCGCAAGACCAAGCTGGATGAAATTCCGCAGCTGATCCAGGTTTTCACCGGCCGGATGTCGCTGGTCGGGCCCCGTCCGGAACTGCTGCAGTATGTCAGCCGCTATGAGGGCAGAGAAAAAGAAATCATGCAGGTGAGGCCAGGCATCACCGACTTCAGTTCCATTGAATTCATCAATCTGGACGAAATCGTCGGCACGGAAGATCCGGACGCGATGTATGAAAAATATGTTTTGGTGAAGAAGAACGAACTCAGGATAAAGTATGCTGAGAATGTATCTTTTCTGACTGACCTGACCATCCTGGTCAGGACGCTGGCGGCAGTAGGAGAAAAGGCATTTGGATTTTTTGTGAAGAAGGAACATCAGTAAAATGAAGCCCGGGCTATGAAGACAAAGTATTATCAGGAAATTGATGCACTGTACACTATAGGTATTGTGCTGGTGATATTCGGTCATTCCCATCCCAGCGACTGGTCTTTGTTTGCCGGATCGGGATTTGAGAAGGCGATCCTGTTTGTCTATGCCTTTCACATGCCTTTGTTCTTTTTCGCGGCCGGTTTTCTGCTGAGAAATTCCGCTTCCCTGCCGCTGCTCAGCAAGGCTGAATGGCTGAAAGGCAAGGCTTTAAAACTGCTGCTGCCCTATGCTGTGCTTTCCTTAGCCGGCCTTCTGCCCAAATATCTGGCGGAAAACGGAAGTCTGGCGGGGCTTTCTCTGCAGAAGGTATTGTTTTTCCTGCTGGTGCCCCGGCAAAACGTCTGGGGTCACTTCTGGTTCATGCCGGTTCTGTTTGCCATGGACCTGCTCTTTGTCCTGCTGCCGAAGACGTCTGCCTCTGTATATCTGCTGGCGGGAATCTGCGGCGGGTTATATTTTCTGCCTCTGCGGCCGCTGACTTTTGCGGCCGATATCAGTACGAACCTGGTCTTCTTCGCAGCCGGCATGGCTGTCAAGGAGCTGGGCCTGATCGAATGGCTGCGGGAGCACATGGGCTTCTGCAGGTGCTTTGCGCCGGCCGGCATGGCGGCGGGATGGCTGCTCTTCCGTTATCTGCATGCAGGCAGGGCGGCCATGCTTGTCTGTGCTTTTGCGATGATCGGCGCATGTCTTTGTGTTTCTGTCCTGCTGGGGCCGTCGGCCCTGACAAAAGCTGTCAGCCGTTTCAGCATGACATTTTATCTGTATGGCTGGATGTTCCAGGCGGTCACGATGTTTGTCTGCGGCCGTCTGCATCTGCATTGGCCGTTTGTGTCTGTTTTGATGTTTGCTGCGGGGGTGCTGGGACCGGCCGGCCTGATCCTGTTCTGCCGGAAAGCAGGCCTCAGGCATCCGCTGCTGGATCTTTTGACCGGTATGAAATAAAGAAGGGAATCAGGATGGTATGGGGGAAATCGTATACTGGCTGCTTGTGGGTGTAATTCTGGCTGCCGGCTTAATCATGCCGCAGGAAGGGAAAAAACGCATCTTCTATATAATACTGATCACCGTCGTGAACATTCTTGTGTGCGGGCTGCGTTATCAGCACCTTGTCGGCGATTTGATGAAGTATCACTCCATATTTAACCATTGGAGCAGATACAACATCGTAGGTGTTGTGGTCGAAAATGGTTACCGTAATATCGGCTTTTTCTTGCTGATGAACATGGCCGCAAAACTGAGCAATGTCAATTATCAGGTGTTTCTTCTCCTGCTGGCAGTTCTTACACAGACAGCACTGGCCTTTGTTGTCTATGAATACTCGCCGAAACCCTGGATGAGTTTTCTGGTCTGGCACTGTTTTTCTTTTCTTGTTACTTATGACTACTGTGCCATCAAACAAGGCATAGCCATGGCGGCGGTGATGATCGCTTTTTTATTCATCATGAAAGACCGGCCCCGGGAATTCCTCGTGTGCACTTTGATTGCCGGCCTGCTGCATATGCCGGCCTTATGCTTTCTGCCGGCCTACTGGATTGCCCATCGTAAGGTCAGTGTGAATACGGTGGTTCTTTACGTCATATTTGCGGTATTCATGCTGGTGTTCCGCAATCAGATTGTGGCTGTGTTCAGTGAACTGTATTACAGTGATAATGAAGAGGCAGACTTTTTCATGGCCTCTTCTTCTCTGGGCGGCCGCTTTCTGATTATTGCCGCCATCCTTCTGGCAGGGCTGCTGACGCGCGGTGCGCAGAATGAGATATTCGTCAAGAATTTCAATCTGGTCGTGGCCGGCGGTCTGCTGCAGATGTATTCGGGATTTGATAATGTGTTTACCAGACTGGCAGACTATTATCTGATGTTTCTTATTCTTTATCTTCCGATGATCTTCTATGACAACAGGGATACAGCAGGAAAAAGGATTGAAGGGATTTACCCCCTGTTTCCTTTCACTGAAGACAGCCGGCGGTTTTTTGCCTCTCTGGCCGTGTTGTTCCTGGTCTGGTTTTACTGGCGGACATGCCTGGGGGCTGTTATTGAATATGCCGTTGACGACTACCTGAATTTCCGCTTTCTCTGGGACGTATAAACGAGGTGAACATGAAGCTTGAACAACAGCTGTTTATGGATATTCTGAGGGCTTTCGCTGCTGAAGAAAGCTTTTGTCTGCCGGTGATAGATCCGGACTGGGAGGAGCTTCTGCACCTGAGCAGGATTCAGGATACTGAAGGCATTATCGGATATGAGCTGATGCACAGTCCGCATTTAACGCCGGAACTGCGCGATGTCATGCACCGCTGTTTTCTCCAGACCGTCGGCACCTGTGCGAAACGGGCCGGAAAGATGGCCGGTCTGGTCAGGCTGATGAATGACAGGGGCATTGAGCATCTGCTGGTCAAGGGATATCTCGTCAGAGAATTATACCCGGTTCCGGAGCTGCGGACTTTCGGCGACATTGACTTCCTGATCCATCTTGAGGACCGGGAAAAATGCGATGCCCTGCTTATGGAAGAAGGTTTTCAGAGAACAGTGGACTGGGAACCTGTATACAGCTATGTGCGCAAGGATGAGTACTATGAAGTCCATACGGATATCATGGAAGTAGACGTGTCTGACAAGGCGGACTATAAGGGTTATTTCAGTCAGGTCTGGCAGCACGCAGTCCGGCAGGAGGGATATACTTTTGTGCCGGAAATACAGTTTCATCTCCTGTATCTGCTGACACATCTGGCCAAGCATATCACCTCATCCGGCGCCGGCATGGTGTATTCGGCGTTGTTCATGATGATGATATGCCATCTCAGGAAGAAGCGCATCTGCTTCATGAAGGCATCCATGAC
>JAFWCP010000160.1 GCA_017536845.1 Solobacterium sp.
CTTGAAGCAAGGGCTAAATATATTTAAATAGCCATATATTTAGCTTTACTTAATGATAGGGCTATGTTATAATAGTATTAGCTATATCGGGAGGCTCGTATGTCAATTTCCAAGTCTTACAATAAACAGAATGGTGTTACTTATGTCTATGAGGTTATCGAGAATTACTGGGATAAGGAAAAGAAACAGTCACGCAGTAAAAGAAAACTCATTGGTAAGATCGATCCGCTAACCGGCCAGATAGTTCCTACCTCTTCCAGAGGAAGACCAAAGAAGTCTGAGGATACTGAGGATTATAAGTCTTTGTATGAAAAGGCACAGAAGGAACTGGCAGGCAAAGACAAAAGAATTGCGGAACTTGAAGATGCGATCAGGGATTACCTGAGGGATGAGGTGAAAGTTCTGGAAGAAACGGAGTCCTCGCTGAAACAGTGCATCATAAAGGCGGAGTCACTGCTTCGCAGGCTCGGATAAATACCATGGCTGAAATGATTCTTCCCAAGCGGGACAGGGAATCTGTTTCCGCCAGTATTGAAATAGAAGATATTACGGAATTAATGTTTGGCACTGTTCTTGAAGTCGATCCCGGCAGGAAAACCAATGTTGATCATGCAGGAAAAAGGATTCACATGTACCTCCGCTCGCATTCCGAATACGGCATCTGTCCGTTTTGTGAAAAGGAAAGCCGTTCTCTTCACGGGAAAGGATTCCGTCATCCGCAATGGATGCCGATTCAGGGAATGACAACATATGCTCATATTGAACTGAACCGATACAGATGTCTGAATGAGGATTGTCCGCTGAAGACATTTACTGAGGAGCTGGACAATGTCAGGCGGAACCAGCACAGATCGGATATCATCAATACAGTCATTCTTGCACTGTCCATATTCTGCAGTGATATTGTGGCCGCTTTGATCTGTAAGGAGATGGGAATTATCGTCAGCCATGATTCCGTCAACAGGATCCTGAACCATATCCTTGTTGAAGATGAACCGGATATTGAAATGATTGGAGTTGATGATGTCGGTTTCAGGAAAGGACTGACATATCACACCGTGATCTATGATGGCAATGATCATCACCTTCTTGCCCTTCTGGATGGCAGAGACGGAAAAGAATTGAAGGAATGGCTGAAAAACCATCCGAAAGTCAATACAGTAGCGCGGGACAGAGCCGGTGCATATGCAAGTGCGATCAAAGAAGTTCTTCCGGACTGTCTTCAGGTGGCTGATCGATTCCATCTTCTCCAGAATCTGATAGGATATCTGAACGACATATTCAAGGCGAATATGCCGTCACAGATATTTATCCGTGATAATGAAGTGCTGGATGAAGCGCCGGAAAAGGTCCTGGTTGAGAAGTATCCGCCGGATTCCAAGGAGTTTGATGATATTTGTTACGACAATTCCATTCCTGTTGATGAAGAGACAGGAGAAATCATCACTTACTGTGATAAGAAGCGGTTTACTGAATCTGAGCAGTATAAGCGGCAGTCAGCGGGAAGAATGAATAAACACAAAATGATCCTGGAACTGCGGGAAGAATGGAACAGAACTGACAAGCCCAGGAAGAAGGATTTCTCCTCAAAATACGGAATCTGTCCTGCATCCCTGAATAAATATCTCAGTATGACGGATGAAGAAGTTGAACGGGTTCTCGAGATCACTGTGTACAAGAAGCGTCATACAGACATGGATGATTATCTTAATATCGTGTACAAGATGCTGAGAGATCATTACGATCCGGCATTCATCTATTCTTATATCCTTCATCTTGGCTATTCAGGAAGCAGGAAATCTCTCTGCAGCCATATCCAAGCCATAGCCTTGAATAATTTTGGCATTATCCTTGGGAGAAACTATCATGTAAAAGAACAGTTTCCTGAAGATGTGACTGTCATATCCAGATTCGATGTTCTGAAATACATGACCATCACTGACAAAGAGAAGATGAAAGGATCTGATGCAGAGAAGTTTTACAGCATTATTGAGGAACGCTGCCCTGTTGTAAAGCTGTGTTCTGAAATCTGGACCTCTTTTCATGACATTCTTATGGGAGATGATCCTGATCAGCTGGATGGTTTCCTTGAAAAATATGAAAATTCACCTGTTACACCATTCATCAATGGAATAAAAAAAGATATCGCTCCGGTTAAAACTGCGATATCTTCTCCAGTCAGTTCAGGATTCGTTGAAGGAGGCAACTGCCGTTATAAGGCTACCAAACGACTTATGTTCGGCAGAAGCAGCCTCCATCATCTGTTCCTGAAAACTTACGCAATTTCTATTATAATGCGTACCGGCAAATCCGTCAGCGGTTTAATTTCTCACTGGCTGAACTCGTAATCACGGTAAATGATTATTGCACTGCCAATTTATGTCATGGGCCTTTAAAAGGAGGCACTCTTTCGAATGCCTCCTCGCTTTGACTCATTTCACTTACTTTGCGTAAGATCCCGAATTAACAGCTCCCTTTTTGTCCTCCGTCGATACGGATTATCGTATTGTTGATATAATCCGCTTCATGACTGATCAGAAACCGTACAAGGTAAGCAACCTCTTCCGGTCTGCCGTACCTCTGTACGAGTATCTTTTCCGTTTCTTCCTTCAGGAATTCTTCCGTATACCCTTCCAGTTCCGTTTCGGTTCCGATAAAACCCGGCGCGATGGCGTTGACGGTAATATACGGGCCAAACTGGAACGCAAGGTCATGGGTCAGCGAGATGAGCGCCGCCTTGGAGGCGTCGTAGTCAAAACACATCGGATAGTATGTATTGATCCCGTTGGTGGAAGAAATGTTTATAATCCTGCCGTATTCCTGTTCCAGCATATGGCGGTAAACCCGCCTGCTGCAGTTATAGGCGCCAACAACATTCACATTCAGCGTCCGGCGGAATTCCTCCGCCGTTTTCTGATGGAAGAAGTTGGACAGATCAATGGCAGCGTTGTTGACAAGGATGTCGACGCCGCAAAGTTCTGATTCAATCTGCGTGACCATGCGGTCCACTTCCGCTTCCCTGGAAACATCCGCCTGGATGGCAAGGCATTTCACGCCGTATTCTTCCCTGATCCTCTCTGCAAGGCTGAAAGCCTGTTCTTCAGAAGTCAGGTAATTGACGACAATGTCATACCCATTGCGGGCAAGCTCCAGGGCGATGGCTTTGCCGATGCCTTTGGCAGCACCGGTGATGAGAACCGTCTGATTCTTCATGCAGAAGCAATCAGGCTCTGCTGGAATACTTGCCGTCTGCGGTTGTGACAAAGATCTTTTCGCCCTGCTCGATGAACTGCGGGATTCTGAGGTTGAGGCCGGTGTCGGTGATGCCGTCCTTGAGCTGTGTGGACGGAGCGCCTTTGATGGCCGGAGTTGTCTCAACGATTGTCAGTTCAACACGATCCGGAACGGTAACATCCAGAACCTGGCCTTCAAAGAATGTCAGAATGACTTCCAGGCCTTCGGTGATGTAATACTTGTTGTCGCCGACATGTTCCTCGCCGAGTTCATACTGTTCGTATGTCTCCATGTCCATAAAGCAGTAAACGCCGTCGGACGAATAGGAGTACTGCGCTGTCTTTCTCTCGATGTTGGCTGCTTCAAACTTTGTATTTGCGTTGAAGTTCTTTTCCTGTGTGCCGCCTGTCTTCAGATTCTTCATCTTTGTCTTCAGGATCGCGGCGCCCTTGCCGGGCTTGACATGCTGGAAGTCGAGGACAACCCACGGGTCGCCGTCGACGATGACTGTTAATCCAGTTCTGAAATCTCCTGCTTCAATTGCCATAGTTAATATTCCTCTTTCTTCTTTAAGCTTCTTTAGCTTTCCTATTTTATCAGTTAAATGCTGATAGCACAAACCTTGATCGATACATTTTCATCAGAATAACGAAGGTTTTTCTTCCGCATGGGATCTGATGTACCTGCTCCACTTAATATAGCCGTATGTCGTATTCGTGAAATAACCCAGTTTCAGCACCAGCAGGACATACTGTCCGGACAGGATGTTGATGATGGATTCCAGGGCAGCGCAGATGTACCAGGCAATCCACTGCTCCCTTAAGCGGAAGAAGATGAACAGCCCGTTGGCGATGCCGACGGCAGAAGCGCAGGCATCGATGTAGATGATTGCTGTTTCCAGGTTCTTATCCGTGATAAAGTCGGTCGCAATATCCAGGCCGCTGATCAGGTAGCCTACACCCACAGTCCAGATGATGATGGCAAGAATGACCAGGACTTCCTGGTAGCCTTTCAGCCTTCTTACCGCTGTCAGCTCCTCTTCCTGCGTATCCTGATGCTTCGACCAGTTGATATAGCTCATGATGTCAATCGGCAGCCAGAAGAACAAGGTCACCGCCATTGTCGCAAACCGGTACATCAGTACGATGCACATGATGATTTCGGTGATTTCCACCGCGACCGAGACAAGGAAGTTGTACTTGGACTGCTTTGAGATCAGCAGCTCGCACAGGATGTTCAGGAACGTATCCAGCAGATACAGCAGCATGATCACGATGCCGTTGACGCCGTTGGCGCTTTCCTCCGGGAACAGGACCGAGAAGATGGTCGCCAGGACCATGATGCTCATAAACCAGCATTTCTCATAGGTCGTAAAATACCCGGATAAGAGGAACACCAGCAGCAGTGATACGAACAGGATGGCCAGTGACGATCCCAGGTTGAAGACCGGCATGGATTCCTGGGCAATCACCGCCCGATAGGCAGCTGCCGTTTCTGAACCGGTTGGATCCTGATGGTCAAAATACAGGCTGGTTCCGTCATCTGTCTCGTATTCATAAGCAGTGGTCGTATCGCTTTCCAGTTCGATATACTCTTCGTATGGATATGAAACGATCAATGTCTTATCCCCCTGCGTATAGGTGACGTCGCAGACGGAATAGTCTTCGTCATAGTCTTCTTCCTCACGGTCTCTTTCCATTTCGAGTTCCTGCACGAAACGGGCACTGCCGTAATCGCCGTTTACCCTGGTGAAACCGGTGAAGAAGGAAAACAATGACCCGATAATCAGCAGGCAGAGAAGAACAATCTCCGCCGCTTTCAGCTTTGGATTCTTTTCAATGTTTTCTTCGATAAATTTCTTCATGATTTTTTCCCCACAGAATTCTAAATGCAATCAGTTTTTTGCTCAATTGTTTTTATTCACAACACACGAATAAAAACGCTTTCAGAAGACTGAAACAGGAATTCTGACGGGAAAATCAGGCTGTGATGAGCCTTTGCATCCATCACCTGTTCTCTGCATGATGAGCAACAGGAATCCCACTTTGGTCAAAACCATACAAGCAGAGATCATGGCTGACCGGACAGTTCTGCCTGTTCAGACAGTGCAAAGGAAAAGCCGGACTCAGCCGGCCAGGGTAATGATCGTTTAGAGCAACCTTGTATCGCATGGCAGGGATTTTCCCTGCTTATGGGCCTCAGAACAGGTATGTGGCTTATCCCCTTTTCGATTCTGCGTTCTGATGGATCTTCGGAAAAAGGCTTTTCAGCCTGATCAGATGATCCGCCTGGATTTCTATCACGAAGTGTTCTTCCTGCAGATCAGATACAGGATGTGAATCCGTGACGACAACCGAAACACCATTGATGCGGGCTTCCGAAAAGGAATCCCTGTCGCCGCATACAAGATACTGTGCTCCCGTATACAGCATTTCCCCTTCCTCTTCATACAGAGGAATCACTTCAAAAGGCTTCTCGATATCAACCCCAAAAGATTGCAGATAGCTGGCCATTTCAGGCAATGCGTCCCTGATTCTTTTTGCATATGTCCGGCAGTACTCACATTGACAGAGATCTTCTTCCGTCATAGCGGCATAATACTGCCTTGTACGTTCCCTATCCATCGTCTGATCCTTTTTCTTTTGTCTTACTGGCTATTCAATCAGCCCGTACTGTCTGTACTTTTCCAGCGGCATGCGGTATACCATGCGGTTGCCGAAGTACTGCCGGTAGGTCGCGGTTTTTTCTTTTCCCTGTGCTTTCAGGCGGTCCATTTCTGTCTTTTCAAATTCCGCCTGCTGCTGAATTTCCTTCAGCATCCTTTCAAAAGCTTCCAGTCTGTCCATTGCTGATCTCCTTGATGACTTCTGTCCGATTGTCAGTTTTCCTGTGTTGATTGGCTGGCGAACGTGTAGGAATACCGAAGTTTTTTCTGCATCTTTGTATCTGTATAGGGAATGATCCCGTCCTTCATCAGCCTGCCTAATACGATTCCGGGGTCCCGGTCAATTTCATCCGCAAATTCTCTGATCAGAGATTCATCAAAGTGCTGATTGCCATTGACAAAGGTTACATATTTCTCCTGAGGTATCAGAGCTCTTTGGGCATACAGATCCGCTTCATCTTCTTTTTCATCATTGAAAGAAATCCCAAGATCCCCATTCAGAATATGGCCAATCTCATGGAACAGGGTAAACCAGAATGTATCGGCATAATGCCTGCGGTCATTGACCATAAGCATGACTTTATCGCCTACTTTTTTGGAAGCACCGTTTACGCCTGAATTCTTCAGATTCGGAAGAATGATCAGCACGACGCCTGCTTTTGCAAATTCCTTCTGAAGGATCGGGAATAATCCGTCATGATTACGTGTCTGCGTCAATGCGAAGGCTGCTGCTTTTTCAAACTGTTTCCGGCTGTATTTTGCTGTTTCAGCAGCCAGTGTCTGGTTGATCGCAATCTGAACCATGGCATTTGCGTTTACCGTATTTGATACACTCAGGTTTTCCGAACAGCTGCGGAAGCTTACAGCAAGGTTGCTTTCTTCCAGTACTGTAAGAGATGAAACGGAAAGAAATTCCCGAAGGCATTTGATCTGCAGATCAATCTGCCGGGGTAAGTCAGGCAGGCGGAAGTTGTCCCGGAAATACTTATAATCCATTCGTTTGAATACTTCCCGTTCCCTTTTCAGTTCTTGATCTGACTGGATTTCGGCAAGCTTTTCGTCATAAGCCTGCTGCAGATTCAGCCAGTAGGCAATCGTTGTTCCAAGCATCCGGGAAAGCTTGATAGCCATATCAACAGACAGACTTTGATTCCCTTTGATCAGGACACTCAGATTTTTGGGAGTTGTGCCCAGCCTTTTTGCAAAATCTTCCTGAGTCAGACCGCTTTCATCTACTATTTCCTTTATGTAATAGCCGGGATGGAATGCCACCTTGTCATTGTATTCAACATAATTACTCATAATGCGCACTCACCTCTCTGATCTCTACAATTCTCACAATTCCTGATATCTCATCAATATGGCATGGATTAAATGGCTTCTCGTCTTCATTCAAAGGCTGAAGAACGATTCGCCACTTCTCTCTTCTGGTCTTAACATCTACCGCAAACAAACCATTCATCTTTCCATGTAGATTATGAAAGTGAAATGTTGGCATGGCGATGATATCCTTAATCACATCAGCACTCCTTATAGCATTTACTCTTGCCAGCAGGCTTACCGCCAAAGCTTTGTCTCCGCCAAACGTTTTTATGGCCGCCTTCATATCAGTACACTGTTTTTCCGTTTTTGCACTTCCATAGATGATCTTCACTCTCTCCTCTCCTACCTGAAATTACCCGTTGGGTAATTTCATTATAACGAAGCAATCATCTATGTCAAGCTGGACGTCAGAAAAACAAAACTGCAGTATCTGTTTCTGATCCGGCAATCCGGATGCCATGTTTTCTTCATAAACGGTTTCCTTTCTTCCGAAAAGAAAGAGACAGCGTAGTTTTCATGCGCTGTCTGGGTGAAGGATAAATATCAGGCTCTGCTGTCTTTCATAAGACAGGCAGATCGAAATCTTGTTTATGCCGCAGGATCAAACCCTCTGGCCTGTACATAGCCGTCAAACAGGGATGTTGCAATACGGCCCGGATTCTTTGCGGTCTGGCCAAGCGGGATCACTCTGGCAAATTCCTGTTCAAAGGCACTGATCAGTTCCTGGTTTGCCTTTGTCCCCATGGCAAGGATGACCTGGTCAGCTGCGATGAATTCCTCACTCTGGTCTTCCGTCTTCATGACTTTCACGCCGGTTTCATCAACCTCTTTCAGCAAGCATCCCGGCTTTAAGGTCAGGTTTTTCCCTGCCATCTGCTTCATAACGTCATCATAAATGGCCGGATACATGGTCATGCCCATCTTAGGCAGCATGTCCACAACCGTAATCTCCATATCAGGATTCTCACGGAACAGCTTTTCAGCCGTTTCCAGACCGGTCAGCCCGCCGCCGACAATCACGTCCTGCCGGCTGCTGTCTTTCTACCGCTGATGACATCCGCCGCAAGGCAGACATTTTCACCGTTAATACCCGGCAGTGCGGGAACAATGGGCCTGCCCCCGGCAGCCAGGAAGACCGCTTCCGGCGCGTCTTTCTTAACAAGCGCCGGTGTTGCTTCAACGCCGAGCTCCACTTTGACATTGGCCTTTTCCATGGCCTTGCTTAAAGTGGTAACCAGCCAGCCGACCTTTTCCTTGTACGGCGCTGTAGCGCTGGCAAGGTTCAGCTCCCCGCCAAGAACATCATTCTTTTCATACAGCGTCACATCAAAGCCACGCTGGCCAAGTATGGCTGCCGCTTCCATGCCGGCAGCCCCGCCGCCGACAACCACGATCTTTCGGCCATTGCCGTTTTTCACCGGTTTTTCATGGAAGACGCCTTCCCTGCCGACCCTGGGGTTGACGGAACATCTCATATAGCCGACGGTCATCAGCGATTCAAAGCAGTACAGACAGCCGATGCAGTGGGTAATTTCTTCCGTCCTGCCTTCAGCGGTCTTGCGGATCCATTCCGGATCGGCAATATGCTGACGGCCGACGCCGACAAAGTCGCATGCCCCGTTAAGCAGCAGCCTTTCCGCGACATCAGGACTCTTGATATTCGATACGCCGATGACAGGAACATTGACAGCTTCCCTGATTGTCCTTGTTTCCTCTTCACGGCAGCCCTGAGGATAGGAATACGGTTCTTCATTCTCACTGTGCGGGCAGAAATAATTGCCGTTTGAGACATCCAGGAAATCTGCCCCGCCTGCCTCCAGCACTTTTGCAATTTCCACACCGTCAGAAAGCTTCAGAGAATCCGGATGGAACGGATCATGCTCATCGCAGCTGAAGCGTACGCCGACCGGGAAGTCTTTTCCACAGACTACCTTGATTCCCTGAATGATTTCAATGATCAGCCGGCATCTGTTTTCCACTGTGCCGCCATACTGATCTTCACGTTTGTTGAAGGCAGGTGAAAGGAATTCGCAGAGCAGGTAGCCATGGGCGCCATGGATTTCAACACCGTCAAAATCAGCAGCCTTGCATGCTGCGGCAGTCTGTATGAACTGCTGTTTCAGTTCTTCAATTTCTTCCGGTGAAAGAGGATCCGGCATGATGCCGCTGACATTGGGTACGGCGCTGGGGGCTACAATCCTGCCGTTGTTCATTTCCGGTGCATTGGTGCTGCCGCCATGATGGATCTGGGCAAAGATCTTTGTTCCATACTGATGCACTCTGGCAGTCATCTGGGCCAGAGGCTGAATGTTCATCGGGTTTAATGCATACATCTGACGCGGGAAAGCAACGCCATGAACCTGGTTCACGCGGAAGATTTCCGTGACAATCAATCCCACGCCGCCTTTTGCCCGTTCTTCATAGTACCGGCTCAGCTGCTCGGTCGGTGTACCGTCAAGGCCGGCATAACCGGTTGTCATTGCCGTCATAACGGCACGGTTCTTGATCTGGCAGGTGCCAAGATATCCCTTTTCAAGCAGTTTCATGATTCCCCCCGGTTATACACACTTGTGTACATGTTGAATCCATGATATAAATTGAAGGAATAACTCGTCAACTCCGCAAGGTGATGTTGCACATATTCGATGAAAGTGAGCATTTTTATGAAACCCATGAACGCCTCTTATAAGAACCTGTCGTGTCAGCTGATTACCGAAGCTCTCTTCCGCCTGATGGAAACTGAAGCCTACGAGGATATTACAATTTCCCAGATCACCCAGGAAGCCTGCGTTGCCAGACGTACCTTTTATCTGAATTTCAATTCCAAGGAAGATATCCTGACCGGTCATTTTGATACTCTGATTCAGGAATATGATGCCGGCGTCACGCCGGAAATCTCCGCAAGCATTGAGCTGCAGGCCATTCACTTTTTCACCTTCTGGAAGATGCACCGTGAGTATGCTTCGCTGCTGGCGAAAAACGGCATGTTTCATTTCCTGATCAGACGGTTTCATCTTTACCTTGATCACGCTTCCTACGAAACCTTTCCCGATGTTTCAGATACAGAGAAGACATACATATATTCGTATTTCGCCGGCGGTTTATGGATGATGCTGCTGGCATGGCTGCAAAGAGACTTCCGGGAATCTCCCCGCCAGCTGGCAGATATCTTTATCGTGATGATCGGAAAGTCAAAGCCGCAGTAATCTGATTTTGAACTTCCAGGAAGCTTACGCAAAACTCAATAGATCCGGTGATGATATCCATGAAGTTCATCACCGGTTCTGATGCTGACGGAATGGATCTTCATCTAAGATTTTGCGCTCAGTTTCACCTGGAGCCATCAGCACGGTGTTCCGCCTGTCGAAGCAATGAAGAGCATGCTGTATCCGATACCGGTTCTGCTGTCAATCACGTTGGCTGTTTGGAACGAAAAACAGTCAGGTCAGTGACTGTTGATGGCACAATGTCCAGCTTTCCTCCGTTTTCAGACCTTCCAGGAATGTTTTTCTGTATTTCAGCATGCAAAAGGACGTCTGCCTTTTCAGGAAGTGCAGACGTCCTTTGCCAATATCATTTGTGTGCCGGATCACAGCTTCTAATGCGTGTCAGGTATCCTGCATCTATTTATCTGAGATACGAAACAGCATCCGCAATCTGATCAGGCTTACCGGCGAAAAGGGTTTTCCGTAGGATACGGAAGGGATGCAGGCTGGTTGTAATTGATCTCTTCAGCCGCCACGCCGATGTATTTGAAGACATCAAAGAGTTCTCTGCCATAGTATCCGAAAGCTACCGCACCATGATGCGGATAGTTCTTTTTAATCAGAACATGACGGTAGAAGCGGCCCATTTCAGGGATGGCAAAAACACCGATGGAGCCGAAAGACTTTGTTGCAACAGGCAGCACTTCACCTTCTGCAACATAGGCCCGGATCTTTGCATCTGCCGTTGACTGCAGGCGGAAGAAAGTGATGTCACCGGGGATGATATCCCCTTCCAGGGTGCCGTTGGTGACTTCTTCGGGCAGGCTTCTGGCCATGATCATCTGGTTTTTCATTTCACAGGAAGCAAGCTTGAAGGAGCATGTATTGCCGCAGTGGAAGCCCATGAAAGTATCTGTGAAACGGTAATCAAACTTTCCTTCAATGTCTTCTCTGTACATATCCTTGGAAACGCTGTTGTTATGTCAAGCAGGGTGACAGCATCCTTGGATACGCATGTTCCGATGTATTCGCTCAAGGCGCCATAGATGTCAACCTCACAGGAACCGGGATGCCGCGGCCGGTCAGGCGGGAGTTGACATAGCACGGCACAAACCCGAACTGCGTCTGGAAGGCAGGCCAGCACTTGCCGGCAATTGCGACATACTTTCTGGAGCCTTTATGTGCCTCAACCCAGTCGGTCAGCGTCAGCTCGTACTGTGCCAGTCTGTTCAGGATCTGGGGTTTTTTGTTTCCGTCTCCGAGTTCTCTTGCCATATCCGCGGCCACTTCGGCAATACGCGGATCATTGTCATGCCTGTGGAAAGCTTCAAACAGATCCAGTTCCGAATTCTCTTCAATCTCCACGCCGAGGTTGTAAAGCTGCTTGATCGGCGCGTTGCAGGCAAGGAAGTTAAGGAGTCCTGGACCGAAGGAAATGATCTTCAGCTGACTGAGGCCGATGACAGCCCTTGCCACAGGAAGGAAGTCATGGATCATGTCCGCACAGTCTTCCGCGTCACCGACCGGGTATTCCGGAATGTAGGCGCCATATTGCGGAGCTTCAGGTTGTACGATGCATTCAGCATGCCGCAGTAGGCATCGCCCCTGCCCTGGACAAGGTCGTTCTGGCTTTCTTCAGCCGCAGCGATAAACATCTTCGGGCCTTCAAAATACTTTGCCAGCATTGTTTCAGCAATTTCCGGCTCTTCTGCAGTAATAATGGGTGCAGCAGGCATCATGAAGCCAATGCCGCATCCCTTTTCTTTTCCTCACGAAGGTGCTTTCTTGCATTCTGAATTTCACGGAGTTCCTGCTGTTTTTCCGGCGACAGGTGGTATCTGTTATTAAGCAGGATATTGATATCAGAACATCTGAGATAGATAAGGGCGAACATGTTTCCCAGATTGCGGAAACCCCTGGCTATCGCAAGCAGCGCTTTGATGGTGGTATTGGTTGCTTCGATGACTTATCCGAATATTCGGATAAGTCATGGAAAGGCGTAACTCTAGTGTTAAAACCATCAAGAAGGTAACCAACGGAATGGAAAACTGGCCGCGGTTCCGCAACCGCGTGCTTTATGCCCTGCGCAAGGATGCCACCTTCTTTATGGAGCCGATTGACGAACCCAAAGCGCTCAGATGGAGCAGGGCTAAAAAGAAGGCCGAGGAGGAAGAAGAGACAATCAAGACGGTCGAGCTGACGGACGATATGGAAGATAAGAGCTGAAAAGCATAGAAATAACCACTATAAAGGGTGATGAACTTCATAAAAGTCATCACCCTTTATCATAAGAGTTAACTGTCAGGATCTGCTCCAAAACTTTCCGGGGTCAATCTCAACCCCGTGTCATTTCGAAAGCTGATTTACCCTCAAGTCCGTCCAATTTTGGAGCACCGAAAAAGCGGAAGCCTGATTGTTCATAGCATTCTTAACGAATTCATCAGTCTGCCGGATGATGCCGGCTGCCTTTGTCCAGAATGACATCATGACAGCTGTCCCCATCGGAAAGATCTGAATACCTGATAAACTGCACGTGCTTCTGCAGATTGCTGTAGGCAGTGGTATCGGTCATGCAGAAGATCTTGCATAAAGGACGTATCCCGTACGTTTCAAACATCTTGACATAGATGCACTCAGATATACTGTATTCGATC
>JAFWCP010000161.1 GCA_017536845.1 Solobacterium sp.
AGCATACCTGTTTTCGCTTAAGAATTCATGGGTATTTATCAGGCAGGCAGTGTATAATCAATACGATGTATTGAGGGATTGATATGAAGAAAATGATCACAGCGCTCCTGCTGCTGGTTCTGGCAGTCGGCGGCGGTTATGTCGGATACGACATGTATCAGAAAAAGAAAGCAGCAGACGAAGCGGAAGCACAGCGTCTGTATGAAGAGGAACAGAGAAGGCTGGAAGAAGAAAGAAGGACCGAAGTCCTTTATCTTGCTGCAGAAGGCTTTATGAGAGATATCACCGACCGGGAGGGGAATGTCTATACCCTGCCCAGAGGCACGGCAATGGATGTGCGTGTCCATCCGACGGAGGAAGAAGAAGGCGTATCCTACCATCTTGCCTTCTATGACGGAAAGGAATTCGCAATGCAGGAAGAGGATTTCAAGAGGTCTCTGGAAGAGGTTGTTACCGAAACCGAAGGCTATCTGACCCTGCCGGTTGTGCTGTATGAGAATTCCACCGGTGTGGAAATCGACGGTATGCTGAATAAGGGAAGCCATGTGTATCTACAGGGTTTCGGTTCTCTGCAGGCGGATGGTTCGGTGGACCGGTATTATGTGGAATGTGATGACCATCATGGCTGGGTGAGATCGAAATATGTTGTCTTCGCTGAGGACCAGATTCCGGATACGGTGGATCCGATCCATTATGAAAGGGAAGACCGCTTCGGTGGCGGCAATGCCTATACCCTGGATTACCTGGACTGGGAAAAGCCACATTTTGAAAACAATGTCATGCCCAGGGAATGCCGGACATTATATCTGAACAGAGCAACCATTGACGGGATTGATGCATATATTGAACTGGCCAACAACAGCGGCATCAACGCGTTTGTCATTGATATGAAAGAGAGTGATGGTTCGGGATACAAGTCACCGGTGATGGAACAGTATTCCACAAGCTCTTATGAATCCGGCTTCAACTCAATGGAATCGTTTAAGGAAGCCGTGCAGAAGTGCAAGGACAACGGCATCTACGTCATCGGCAGAATTGTCACCTTCAAGGATGACATGTACGCCGAGGACCATCCGGAAAATGTTCTGGCAGTCAACGGGACAGGCGAACCGTTTAAGCTGGCCGGTGCTTACTGGCCTTCCGCATTCAGCCGGGAGGTATGGGAATATAACTGCAAGCTGGCGATTGAGGGTGTAGAGGAAATCGGCTTCAATGAGATTCAGTTTGACTATGTCCGTTTCCCGGACCGTATTTACTTCTACCGCGACAGCATGGATTTCCGTAACTATTATGACGAGTCCATGGCCCAGGCAATCAACCGTTTCTTAATGTATGTAATGGATGAACTGCATGAAAGAGGGGCATATATCTCTGCCGATGTCTTCGGCGAAACATCCAATGACTATGTCTGTGCCTATGGCCAGTACTGGCCGATGATGTCCAACATCGTGGATGTCATGTCTGCCATGCCGTATCCGGATCATTTTGAAACCAATGCTTATGGTATTTACCCGGCAGCCTGGACCCAGCCCGGCACGCTGTTATGGAACTGGGGCCTGTATGTACAGGCAAGGCAGGAAGAAACAAAGCATCCGGCTGTTGTCAGAACATGGATCCAGGGCTATGACACATACAAGGATCCGGCAACCGTCTATGATGTGTATAAGATCATTGACCAGATTGAAGGTCTCTACCGCAATAACCTTGACGGCGGTTACATGATCTGGAATTCACCTTCCGAATTATGGCGGTATTATTCCTATCGTGATGCCTTTACGGTAAGGAGAGAATGATGCGGTATCTGTATGTCGGCAGCGTCAATGACGGCAATGCCAGCGTCAGAGGGAACGGCGAAGGTATTTATGTCATCCGTGTGGAGGATGATCTCAACATGGAAGTGACGGATATCAGGCCGGCTGCCAACGCGGGCATCCTGTCTGAATTCGGGAATGTGATCTATGCGGCCAATGAGGTCAGGAACTTCACCGGCCTGCCCGGCAGCGGCGGCGGGGTTTCTGCCTATGCCATGGAAGGTGACCATCTGAAGCTGCTGAACTGTTCTTTGTCCTATGGCTCAAGGCCCTGCTTTACCGCAGCTGACTGGAAGTATCTGTTTGTAAGCAACCATGGTTCCCATTCGGCTGTGACCACCCACTATATTAATAAGGGTAAAAGCCTGCCGGAACTGGAGCGGATTTTTGATGATTCTTCGGTGGCCATGTTTGCTTTGAACAAGGATGGCTCGATCGGGGAACTGTCTGACCTGCATGTCATAAAAGGCAGCGGCTACTGGTGTTACGGCGGCGGGCAGTCGACCAGCCATATCCATTCAGTCAGGGCGAAAGGCAGGTATGTCTATGCCTGCAATCGTGGCTGTGATGAGATTGATGTATTTGAAATCGTAAACGGCTTCCTGATTCTGAGGAACAGGTTTGAAACAAGACCGGCCATGGCGCCAAGGCATTTTGTCTTCCATCCGGAAAAGGAGCTGCTTTATGTTGCCTTTGAGAACTATCCGGCGGCCGGGGTGTATGCCGTTCAAGGGGAAAAGCTGAAAGAACTGCAGATCCTTGGCACTGCCGAAGCATCGTATTATGAGACAAGGCCTCTGCCGGAGTATGGAAAACGGCATGCGGAGGAGGGGGAAACAAATACCTGCAGCTTTGCGGATAAAGGGGCATTGATGCCGGCAGATATCCACATCACTTCCGATGGGAAATATGTCTTTGTCTCCAACCGCAGCCGCAGCGGCAATGCTTCCATCAGTTCTTTTGCCGTCCAGGAAGACGGCACATTGAAGCTGCTTGCGGTAAGGGAACTTGACGGCCAAGATCCCCGTGGGTTTGAAATCATGGATGACAGGTATCTTGTCATCGGCCTGCTTGACCGGAATGTGATTCAGATTCACCCGCTTGAAAACGGAATCGTAATGGATGCCGTCGCAAAGGTGTCTGTGGGGGCACCGGCGTCTGTTGTCGTAGGTGACGTCATTGCAGAAAATGACGAAAATGAGATTCCTTCCAAAGCATTCATATTCCGTGAATTGATATGCAAAACCTGATATAATTTAATGTGTCAATGGAGAAGAAAAAATATGAAAGTACTGATCATTAACGGAAGCCCGAAGCCCAATGGAAATACAGCCAGGGCGGTAGAGGAAATGGTAAAGGTATTTGACGCGGAAGGCGTTGAAACAAAGGTTGTACAGGTTGGCAACAAAGATGTCCGAGGCTGTATTGCCTGCGGCACCTGCGGGAAAACCGGGAAGTGTGTATTCAATGATGTCGTCAATGAGCTGGCACCTGAATTTGAAGCGGCGGATGGCCTGGTTGTCGCATCGCCGGTCTATTACGCGTCAGCCAACGGCACCCTGATTTCGTGTCTGGACCGTCTGTTCTACAGCACGTCGTTTGATCGGACCATGAAAGTCGGCGCGAGTGTTGTGGTGGCAAGAAGAGGCGGCTGTTCGGCAACGTTTGATGAGCTGAACAAGTATGTCATGAACTGCGGCATGGCGGTTGCGACCAGCCAGTACTGGAACAGTGCCCACGGCCGTACGCCGGGAGAGGCGGAGCAGGATCTGGAAGGCCTGCAGACAATGCGCACGCTTGCTCGAAACATGACATTCCTGATGAAGAGCATTGCCCTGGGCAAAGAAGCGTACGGACTGCCGGAAAAAGAAGCGAGAGTTTCTACGCATTTCATCCGTTAATCCATGACAAAGAAACAGCGGGTTTTCCGCTGTTTTTCAATATAGGGCTGTCATGAAGGTTTCTAAACCCTGTCAGTCTACGGTATCATATTGGAAAGGAGAATCTGTATATGGCATTAATCAATCTGGACTTTGAATCCCATTATCTTGGATTCAATACGAATGTCAACATCATCATGCCGGACAAACCGCGTACATCAACGCCGGAGGAATTCTATGGGAGTGATGCAAAATACAAGGTGCTCTGGCTGCTGCACGGCACGTTCGGCGGACACTCTGACTGGATCAGAAAATCCAACATCGAACTGTATGCGTGTGAACATGATCTGATTGTGGTCATGCCTTCGGCCGGCAATTCAGACTATGAGGAGTGGGATAATTTCACGCTTGGTTATGATGCGGAAAAGATGATCATCAAAGAGCTGATGCCGCTGGTTCACCACTGGCTGCCGGCATCTGACAAGCCGGAAGACAACTTCATTGCCGGTCTGTCCATGGGCGGCCATGGCGCCCTGCGCCTGACCTGCCTGTATCCGGAGAAATTCGGCGGGTGTGCATCCTTGTCTTTTTGCCCGCGGAATGAAGATCCAAAGGAACTGAAGAAACTGTTCGGCCTGAGCAGAAAAGAACTGAAGGAGCTGGAAGATGTCATGCATTCTAAGCTCAGAGCCTACAACCGCATGCACAGGTATGATACCTTTGAGGAGTATTGGGAATCTTCTTCCAACAACTACGGCCTGCTCATAAAGGCACTGGAAGAAGGCAGGCTGCCGCCGTTATTCTTCAGCTGCGGGACGGAAGACCCGTTAATGGCAGAGCCGTATGAGGATCTGAAGGCATACTTCAAAAAGAAAGGTTAC
>JAFWCP010000162.1 GCA_017536845.1 Solobacterium sp.
TCTGAATGACGTAGTTTTCCTGTGCTCACTGAACAGTTACGAATTTTTGAAATTTCTTCGGTCATTTCTGATATTTCAGGAAATATAGATAGTGGAGGTACCCGTTATGAATCAGAACATTGACGACATCATGCGTGATCTTGAGCAGGGGGTGGCAGCGGTATTTGAATCCGATGCCTACCGTGACTATCTTGCGTCCCTTGCCCGTTTTCACAACTACAGCCTGAACAACTCGCTGCTGATCTTCCGCCAGAAGCCGGAAGCGACGCTGGTGGCCGCCTACGGCACCTGGCGCAAGGATTTCCAGCGCAGCGTCCGCCGGGGTGAAAAGGCCATCCGGATCATTGCCCCGGTATTCCGCCGCAGGGACGAGGAAGATGAACGGACGGAGGGCCGTGTCATCGGCTATCGGGCGGTGCCGGTCTTCGACATCTCGCAGACCGAGGGGAAGCCGCTGACCGCCGGCATCATCCGCACGCCGCTGGACACTCAGCCGCCAGCGTCCTTTCTTGACGCGTTGCTGCTGATCGCACCGGTGCCGGTGCGCTTTGAAGAAACGCCCGGCGGCGTCAACGGTTTCTACCGGCCGATTGCCGGTGATATCGTCATCAGCCGCGAAATGGAACCGGTCATGCAGGTCAAGACCCTCCTGCATGAAATCACCCATGCTTTCCTGCATGCAGCGGATGACGATGAATCAAAGGTCGCCCGGATGCGGCGGGAGGTGGAAGCTGAAAGCGTTGCCTTTGCGGTTTCCCGGTATTACGGCATGGATACATCGTCCTATTCGCTGGGCTACATTGCCGGCTGGTCATCGACCAAGGAGATGCCCGAGCTGAAGAACTCGCTGGCTGTCATCCACAGTACGACCGGCGCCATCATCCAGAAGCTTGCCCTGGTCGATCCCGCCCTGCAGTAGGCAGAAAAAAGGCGTTTCCGCGGAAACGTCTTTTCTTATAAACATTTGATTACCCCTGCCAGCACAGCTGCTGCCGCAGCGGCATCAGGCATGCCTTCTTTCCCCTGCTCCCTGAGATACGGGATGTGCACAAAACCGACCGGCAGACCCGGGAAACGGCGCAGGGTGAGATAGAAGAGATGGTTGCAGACATACGTCCCGGCCGAATCGGAAACGGTGATACCGTCTGTTTCGGCAATGATCTTTTTTAACGGCAGGGTTGTAAAGATGCCGTCCGGCCCGGATGGGTCAATCGGCATTTCGACAGGCTGAAAGCCTTTGTTGTCGGGAATCCGGTAGGAAGCACAGTTGACGGCAATACGCTCAGCCGTCACGCCTTTGCGGCCGCCGGCCTGCCCGGTCAGCACGATCGCATCGGGCACCGGCTGCACGTCCGCAAGAATCCTGATGGCATCCTGCGCACAGACCGGCAGAACCAGACGTTCAATCTGATGCTGTCCGACGGTATCGGGCAGACGGTCAAGGACGAGCCGGGAACTGTTGGTAGTATCTTCGCCGAACGGCTCAAAAGCCGTCAGGAGGATTCTCATAAATTGCCGTGCTTATACTGCCAGACGGGAACGTCCAGGGTCAGATCCTGGGTCACATCGTCATTGGGGGCGTCAAACAGGCTCTTGCCGACATCGAGGAGTTCTTCCTGGGCCGGTTCCGGCTGCGGGGCGTTGAACGAAGGGATCTGGGCGGTGGCAAAGTCAGGCGAAACATCCGGTTCCGGAGCCGGAGCCTGCTGTTCTTCTTCAAATCCCTTTTCCACTTCCTTCAGCATGTCAAACACAGCGCCGGTCTGTTCTTCTTCCGGTTCGGGTTCGACAGCCGGCTCAGCGACGGGCTCTTCTGCCGGTGCCGGTGCTTCCTGTTCCTGGATCTCGGGGATGATGAAGACCGGTTCTTCCGCCGGGGCGGGTTCTTCGGCCACAGTTTCTTCCTTTACAGGCTCTTCGGCAGGCTGCTGGTTTGCTTCTTCTTCAAAAGCGGCAAACAGGTCGATAACTTCTTCCGGACTGCCGGCTTCAGCGCTTTCCTCTTCCTCGATGACACGGGCTTCCAGCGCCTTGAGTTCTTCGCTTTCCTCATCTGTCGCCTTGCGCAGACGGATAGCCATATACTGTCTGGCCGGCAGGGTAATGCGGAACTTGCCTTTGTGGAAGCCCCTTCCCTCTCTGGCCATATTCCAGGTATCGATCACTTCGACATAGAAGTAGGTCTCATCGTCAATGTGGAAGTCACGGTAGCCGGGTCTCATGAAGCTGTAGTAGAAAAGATACATCGACTTGACATCCGCGTCATGGTCGACAGCCGGCACAGCGGTCACGCTGTCCCATTCCATCGGCAGGCATTCGATTTCAATGCCGGGGACATCGCTCAGGACATCCTTCAGAAGGCCCAGCCGCTTCCAGCTTTCCCCTCTGAGCCTGCCGCCGTGCGACCACCAGAGGAGGTTGTTCTCATCCGGGATGGTTTCGCCATGGCCGGGATAGCCGCCGCGTACGCCGGTCTCCCAGAACCTTCTGACCGTTTCCTCTGCCGTCAGGTTGCCCCAGCCGTCAGAAATCGTGCCTTCATAGCCCAGTTCATCCAGAACGACGGGTTTGTCATACTGGCGGATCCATTCATCGGTCAGTTCAGCCCCCTTGTACAGGTCGATGCGCTGGGCGCTGACATGGGTGAGGTATGCCTTGGAATGATCGAAGAACGCCTTGCAGTTATGGATGGAACGAGGATGCTTCCAGGGATCCTTCTTCTTCAGCAGAGTGCCCAGACGGTCCCAGTCGGCTTCCGTCTTTTACTTCATCAGATCATATTCATTGGCCA
>JAFWCP010000163.1 GCA_017536845.1 Solobacterium sp.
CAAGGACGGGGACACGATTCTCACCCACTGCAACGCCGGCCCTCTGGCAACTTCCCGCTACGGCACGGCCACCGGCCCGATCTTCCTGGGTGCGGAAAGGGGCATGACCTTCCACGTCTATTCCGATGAAACACGCCCTCTGCTGCAGGGGCAAGGCTGACTTCGTATGAGCTGGCCCGGGCCGGCATTGATGTCACCCTGATCTGTGACAACATGGCCTCCCTGGTCATGAAGCAGGGAAAGATTGATGCTGTCTTTGTCGGCTGCGACAGGGTTGCGGCCAACGGCGACTTTGCCAACAAGATCGGCACTTCCGGGGTAGCTGTGCTGGCGAAGTACTACGGCATCCCGTTCTATACGCTTGGCCCTTCTTCCACCATCGACTTCAATACGAAAAGCGGCAAGGACATCCCGATCGAACTGCGTGACCCGGATGAGATCAGGACCATGTGGTACGCAAAGCCCATGGCCCTGCCGGAAGTGAAATGCTATAACCCCTCCTTTGACGTGACCGACCACAGCCTGCTGACCGGCATCGTCACCGAACGGGGCATCGTCTATCCTCCCTTTGAAGAAAATCTGAGAAAACTGTTTGAATAGAAAGAGGTAAATCACTATGGAATGCAGAGAATCCATCTCCGCCTGCATCGTGCAGAAGGCGGAAATCGCGAAAGTCGTCCTGATGCCGGGTGACCCCCTGCGGGCGAAGAAACTGGCGGAAACGTATCTGGAAAACCCGGTGCTGTTCAACGATACAAGGAACATGCTCGGGTATACCGGAACCTACAAAGGCCAGACCATCTCGGTCATGGGCCATGGCATGGGCATCCCTTCCATCGGCATCTATGCCCATGAGCTCTTCACCCAGTTCGGTGTCGAGGCCATCATCCGTATCGGCTCGGCCGGCGGCCTTTCCGATGACGTCAACGCCCGCGATGTCGTCATTGCCACAGCTGCTTCGACCAACTCCGTTTACGGCAATGCCTACGGCATCCCCGGCCAGCTCGCCGCTGCCGCTGACTATGACATGCTGGAAGCTGCCGTCAGCCACGCAAAAGAAAAAGATGTGCCCTGGAAGGCCGGGGTCGTCTACACATCCGACTTCTTCTACTACCCCCAGCCCGACATCAACGAAAAGCTCAGAAAGTTCGGCCACCTGTGCGTGGAAATGGAAACCGCCGGCCTCTACTGGACGGCCTGTGCCGATGGAAAAAAGGCGGTCTCCATCCTGTCCATCTCCGACCACCTGTTCAAGAACTTTGCCCTGACCGCACAGGAAAGGCAGAACAGCTTCACTGCCATGATGGAAATTGCCCTCGACACCGCTTACGACTTTGCCTGAACAATTTCATTGCCCGGAAGAAAAACTTTCGGGCTTTTCTTTTGTTTCTGACTATATAGATAATGGAGGTATTTCAAGATGAAGTCTTTTCATGTATCCGGTCTTCGCCGTCATGGCTGGAAGATCCTGTTTTCCCTGAGCGTCATGACCATGCTTGTTTCGCTGTTTTTCTTGACGGCCCACCTGGCGGCCCATGGGCCTGAGCTGGTCCTTGCTGCAGATGAGGTCATCCTGAAGGAAGGAGAGTTGTTCCAGCCGGCGCAGTACGTGGCGCAGTGTTCCAAAGGAGAGCTTCTTCTGCCGGAAGAAACCCTGTATGGCGAAGGCACGTATGCGGCTGTCTACCGGCTGAAGACAAGGCATACGGAAATCATGCGCATCCTGCTCGTGCACTGCCAGCCGTAAAAAGCAAGGAGCCATCCTGATAAAAGATGGCTCCTTGTTTTCAATGTATGATCCCTCTGGTCATCAGCCAGGCAAGCAATGCCGCTTCCGCAATCGCCAATAACGGCACGGTCAGGGTGAATTTTATGTGCCTTGTCTTATGGCGGAACATCTGCATCGCCAGCAGGGCGCCATACGCCCCGCCCAGCGCCGCCAGTCCCAGCAATGTAGCTTCCGGAATCCGCCAGGCGTGTTTCACCGCCTTGTATTTGTCCAGCCCGTACATGGCAAAGGCCAGGACATTGATGATAAGCAGCCAGGCAACCATCAGCTGATCCTCCCGGAGGACAGTTCAATGACGCTGTCCGCAATCCGCAATGATGACGGCCGGTGCGAGACCAGCAGGATCGTCCTGCCGTCGGATGCGTCCTTCAGCGATTTCAGGATGACCGCTTCGTTCAGCACATCAAGGTTGGACACCGGCTCATCCAGCAGGATAAACGGTGCATCATGCAGGAAGGCACGGGCCAGGCCGATCCGCTGCTTTTCCCCGTCCGACAGGGTACTGCCCAGCTCCCCGACCGGCGTGTCATAGCCCTGCGGCAAAGAGAGGATGAAATCATGAAGGGATGCCTTCCGGCAGGCTTCATACAGTTCTTCTTCAGAAGCATCCGGCTTGATGACCAGGATGTTATTGCGGATGGTGTCATGGAACAGGACCGTATCCTGGTCCATCATCGCCTCATTGGCCCTGAGGCTGGCCGTATTGACCTTGCGGACATCGGTATCGGAAACAAGGATCCTGCCCTTGTCCGTGTCATAGAACCGCATGAACAGTTTCAGCAAAGTGGATTTGCCCGAGCCGGACTTCCCGCATAAGCCGATGATCTTTCCTTCTTCCAGTTCAGCGCTGACATCATGGAGGATTTCTTCATCATAGCCAAAGCTGACATGGTCAGCTCTGGCCCCGGCAAAGACAATGTCTTCGCCATCGGTGATTTCCTTTGTCTGCGGTTCTTCCTCCAGCAGGTCAAGGACCCTGCTTCCCGCGGCAATGACCGGCTGCAGGGAAGAGCCCAGCGCCGCCAGGGCAGACACCGGCCCGAAGGAACTGATCAAAGCCAGGGAGGTGGTCAGGGCATTGCCGAAGCTGATCTGGCCCCGGCTCTGCAGCACCGCTGCCCCGATGATGAACAGCAGGTCGAAGAGATAGATCATCACGCCAAGATACCCGGCCGTGCGGCCTTCCGCCGTCCGCAGTTCATACTGGGTTTCCAGAAGGTCATTGGTGACATCATGCATCTTCTGCCTTCTTTCCTGCACAAAATCAAAGTCCAGGATTTCTTCCCTGCCTCTGACATTTTCCAGCACGACGGCATTCAGCCAACCGGCCTTTTCCCGGAAACGGATGGCGGAAAGGGCGCTGCTGCCGGTTGTCAACAACGGCAGTGCCAGCCCGACGCCAAGGTAGGAGAACAGGGCCATCAGGCCTAACGGAAAGCTGTAATGGCCGATATAGACGACCATGACTATCGTAAACAGGACAGCGATGCATATCGGGGAGATGGTATGGGCATAGAACACTTCCAGCAGTTCAATGTCGGATGTGATCAGGGAGATCAGGTCGCCTTTGTTTCTGCCTTCAAGCTTTGCCGGGCATAATCTGCGCAGCGCCTTGAACACCCGGTCCCGGATCAGGGCCAGCAGGCGGAAGGCAATGTCATGGTTGCAGCCCTGCTCAGCATACCGCAATACCGCCCTGACTGCCGCCATGGCGACCATGCACGTACATAATAACGGCAGGGTCAGGATGGAAGGATAATGTGCGGCCCGCAGAAAGGCGTAGCCGGCAAAAACCGGGATGAACGTGGCACACAGATGGCCAAGCGTCCCCATGCATACGGCAAGGATCATCCTTCCTTTTAACGGGCCGACCAGGACGACCATCCGTTTCAGTACATCCAATCCGCTTCGTTTCATGCCTC
>JAFWCP010000164.1 GCA_017536845.1 Solobacterium sp.
CCCACTGTTTCTCCTCATGGGGACAGGATTTCCGGGTTGACTATCTGTATATCGCAAAATTCATCCGGGAGCTGAACAAAGAAGTGCCGGTATCCTGCTTTACGGCAACGGCCAAGCCGGCCGTCATCAAGGATATCAGGGACTATTTCATGAAGGAGCTGAATCTGGATCTGAAGATGTTCACTGCTTCCATGGAACGGAAAAACCTGCATTACCGGATGATCAAGGCGGATACGGATGAAGAAAAATACCGTATTCTGCGAGCTTTGATCATCCAGCATGACTGTCCGGCTATCGTCTATGTTTCACGCACGAAAAAGGCGGAGAAACTCGCCATGCAGCTGGCTGTGGACGGCATTGCGGCCAAAGCCTATCACGGCCAGATGGATCCGGCTGAGAAGGTTGCTGTTCAGGATGGCTTTCTCAAAAACGAACTGCGTGTCATCGTCGCGACGAGCGCTTTCGGCATGGGGGTTGACAAAAAAGACATCGGCCTGGTCGTTCACTTTGAAATCTCCGGTTCCCTTGAAGACTATATCCAGGAAGCCGGAAGGGCAGGACGTGATGAGCACAGCGAAGCAGAGTGCTGCGTGCTGTACAACGAAAACGACCTCGACAAGCATTTCCTTCTGCAGAACCAGACAAAGGTATCACTGAGTGAAATCAATGCCGTATGGAAAGCCATCAAAAAGCTCTGCGGCAAAAGGAAGACCATCAGCTGTTCACCGCTGGAGATTGCCCGGGCTGCCGGCTGGAACACGTCTGTTTACGGCATAGAAACCCGCGCGATCACCGCGATTGCCGCCCTTGAACATGCGGGCTATCTCGAGCGGGGAAAGAATGTGCCGCAGGTTTTTGCCGACAGCATCACGGCCCGTTCGGTCATTGAAGCCAACGAGAAGATTGATGCATCCAGCGTGTTCAGCGATGAAAAAGAGAAGACCATGGCGAAACGGATCATCCGCTCCCTGATCACTTCCCGGGCCTTGTCCAGAACCGGTGTCGGGGAAGCGGAAAGCCGGGTGGACTATCTGGCGGAGATGCTGGGATTATCGAAACAGGACGTCATCCGCACCATAGAGAACATGCGCTCCATCGGCCTGCTTGCCGACTATACCGACATGTCGGCTTCGGTTAAAGGAAACGGGAAGGAGATTCAGGCGGCAAAGGTTCTGAAACTGTCTTCCGACCTGGAAAGGCTGCTGTTATCAAAACTTGGCGAAGGGGTATACCGCTGTCAGCTGAAGGAGTTCAACGAAGAAGCTTTGGAAACCATTCCCGAATCTTCATTAAAGCGGATCCGGACGATCCTGGGTTTTCTGGCCCTGAAGGGAGATATCAGGAAAGAGGATCTGACCAGCAGGATCAGCCTGATTACGCCGCTGCTCGATCCGGAAAAGCTCAGGGAAAAGCAACAGAGGAGAATTGATATCTGTGACTTCATCCTGGAAGAATTTTTCCGTCAGATCAATCAGCAGAAGGTCAATGAAGAAGGGGAAAAGGTCGTCCAGTTCTCCCTGCAGGGTGTCTATGACAGGTATCAGGAAACCCACCTTCTGGACGATATCACACGGCAGGATGTCGAAGACGCATTATTATACTTATCCCGGATCGGGGCCATCCACATTGAAGGCGGCTTTCTGGTGCTCTATAACGCCATGAGCCTGTCCCGCAAGACGATGAACAACAATGTTATCTACAAGAAAGCCGATTATAAAGAACTGCAGAACTACTACCGCATGAAGACCAGGCAGATCCACATTGCCGGTGAATTTGCGGACCTGCTGTATGAACAGCCGGACAAAGCTCTCCTTTTCAGCAAGGATTATTTCTCCATGGACTTTGAAGACTTCCGGAACAAGTACTTTGACGCGTCCAGGAAGAAAGAGATTGAACGAAACCTTACCGCTTCCAAGTACGAGGAGCTTTTCGGCTCGCTTTCACCCATCCAGCAGGAAATCATACAGGATGATGCCTCACAATATATTGCCATCCTGGCCGGTCCGGGCAGCGGTAAGACGATGGTGCTGGTGCACAAACTGGCTTCGCTATTGCTCAAAGAAGATGTCAAGCACGAGCAGTTACTGATGCTGACATTTTCAAGAGCGGCGGCAACCGAGTTCAAGCTCAGGCTGAAGAAACTCATCGGCAACGGTGCGAATTTTGTCGAGATCAAGACCTTCCATTCCTATTGCTTTGACCTGATGGGGAAGATCGGCAATCCGGAAGACTCCGCCGACATCGTCAGAAAAGCCTGCGACCTGATTGAAAGCGAAGAGATTGATACCGAAGGACTGTACAAAAAGGTGCTGGTCATTGATGAAGCACAGGACATGGATGAAAACGAATACCGCCTGGTCAGGCTGCTGATGGAAGCAAATGACGAGATGCGGGTGATCATGGTCGGCGATGATGACCAGAATATCTATGCCTTCCGAGGATCTGATGCCAGATATTTCAGAGATTTCCGTGATACCTTCCATGCCAAAGGCTACGAGATGACGGAAAACTACCGCTCCGACAAGGCGATTGTCGATTTTGCCAACAGCTATGCCGTCATCATGGAGAACAGGATGAAAACAATTCCTTTAAGCAGTGCTTCCGACAGGAAGGGAATTGTCCATGTGACCGAATATGACTGTCCCAACCTTGCCGAAGGGCTTGTAAAACAGCTGATCAAAACAAGGCAGGGGACAGCAGGAGTATTGACAGCAACCAACGAAGAAGCCATGCAGGTGGTAACCCTGCTGCAGGAAAACGGCATCCGGGCAAGGCTGGTCGGCACCGACAACTCCTTCGGCCTCATCAACCTGGCAGAAGTCCGCTGGTTCCTGAAAGATCTGGAAAAAGAACCTGTCATCAACAAGGAAATCTGGAATGATAAGGTTGAGAAACTGGAAAAGAGGTATCAGACCTCCGGCATCATCAGAACGGTTCTGAATATGCTCAGGACCTTCCGGGAAGTGAATGAGCGGATTTTCCTTTCTGACCTGAAAGAGTTTATCAGAGAATCACAGTTTGAAGATTTCCAGGAAGATAAAAAGAGTGTGGTGCAGGTATCCACCATCCATAAGGCCAAGGGAAAGGAATATGATACGGTATACCTGCTGTTATCGGAATACAGGCTGACAACAGCGGAAAGCAGAAGGGTGCTGTATGTCGGCATGACAAGGGCAAGGCATGCATTGTATATCCATTCCTGCGGCTGCCTGCTGCCGAATCACAAACAGGCGATGTATGAGAGAG
>JAFWCP010000001.1 GCA_017536845.1 Solobacterium sp.
AAGGGATTCCGTCTGTCAGCTGATAGAGATATTCACTGAAATCATTGTCTTCTTCTCTGACAACCTCAGCCCTGCAGAAGTATGTCTTTGTTTCTTCTTCCGATAATGCGCCAAGCTGCACAGGAAGAAGATGGGGCATGTTATCTTCTGCTTCTGCGGTCCATACTTCCTCTTCCCAGTTCAGCCTGTCCCTGCCGGCAAGTATCCAGTGGATATCATCCAGATCCATGATGATCTGTTTCAGCCATGCATCATCGGTATTGTTTTTGTAGAACCTGTCCAATCCATCCAATGCGATGACCAATGGTCTTTCAAGTCCGGCAAGCAGTATCTTCAGGTCAGCACAGAAGGCATCAGCCAGTTCTCTGGCGAGTGTTTCTTCATTGTCATAAGTTCCTTCTGCAGTATCGTATTCCTTACTGTCAAACTGTCCTGCTATTATCAGTCCGCTCTTCCGCAGGGATTTCAATATCTTGTAATTCTTGTTGATGACGGTTAATACCTGCAGAATCTGTGATCCGGGTACAGAAAAAGCAGCAATCTTCAGACCAGCATTTACAGCCTTTCCTGCAGCATCATATGTTTTTTCGGCCTTGCTGAAATCCTGTTCCAGGATGGAACCGTCTGAGCCATACTTCTTCAGAAGGTCAATTGTCCTGTCCCAGATATGGCCGCCATAGGCCTTGCCAATGGAAAAAGCAAGAGAAAGCAGTGTTGCTCCGGCAGAATCAGTGGAAATGGTATCAAACTCATACCTTACGAATCCTGATCCACGCTTTCCTGCTTCCTCTTCAAGCCTTTTTAACAGCCATGTCTTGCCGATACCGCCAAAACCATAATAGTTTGTAACCAGACTGTCGCTGTGCATATGGTTGACAAGATAGTTCGTACGTTCATGGAAGATCCTGATTTCATCCAGACGTCCCTGGAAATTGTCTTCTATCCGCCGGTTGATTTCATTTGCGGTATTGGTCCACTTTACCTGCGTCTTTCGTTTCATGCGCGTTCCTCATTCAACGATGGTCACATCTTTGTCATATCAGTCTTTTCACCCGTCATTTCGTCTGTGCTGTTTCAGAATGATTGCTCTTATACCATTCAATCAGTTCTTCATCGAATTCATCCAGGTGATGTCCGTGACTGACTGCGGCATGCATCCTTTCCAGAAGACGCCTGCCGGCGTCTTCTGCCAGTGTAAAATTGCCTGCATCTTTTTCAGCAATATGCAATGCCTGCCAGCAATCATTTACCGCATCCCGGTACTCACCCATCTGGTAATGCAGATTTGAAAGACTGTGATACAGCTCAATCAGGACATCATGGGCAATGTCAGAATGCTCATCAGCAATTTCCAGAGCTTTCTGATAAGCCGTCATTGCTGATGAGAAGTCGTTCTTACGGGCATGGGCTTTTGCGGCAGAAGAGTATACAGTAACCATTTCCTGTGAGTTGAATCTGTCATCCGCCTGCATGCAGCTTAGCAGTCGCTGGCTTAAGTCCGTTTCATCCTGCACATCACCGTTGTTGCCAGGCTGATGGCAGCAGTCAATCAGGCATCTGACGATGCTGTGGTCATTGACGTCATCGGTCTGCCATTCCTTTCTGTTCAGGGACAGATAATATAGGAGTACTTCAATGGCTGTATGCATCTCTTCCTGATGGTTTTTATCAGGGATCATGTCATTCATGAAATATGCAATATTGTTTCTGAGGATGATCAGGAAACCGGGATATTTTTTGTTCAGGGCATCCGTAACCAGAACACTCTGGATGACATCCTTGAAGCGATAATTGCCGGATGGATCCTGTTCGAACAGGCTGCTGTGAGATGCTGCTGAAAACCAGTCTCTGGCTTCTGTTGAAACACTCAGTTTTTCATTCATCAGCAAACTCTCGTTCCACTGATACAGTGACGCCAGTTCTAAAGCCTTGTCTTTGTCATTTCCAAGGAACCTGTCAATCAGCTTTGTATGAATCCTGTTCTTCTTATCATTGCCTGCTTCCTTCTGAAACAGCTGTCTGTCTGCTTTTTCACCTTTGCTGATCAGGGCAACCCAAAGGTCAACACACAGATACATGTAAAACGGATGCCCGTATGTCAGGGTATATAAGTAATCCAATAGTTCCGGATCTGATGCTTCTATCTCCTCAGCAAAATACTGCTTTGCATCTTCTTCAGACAGGTTCTGAAGCTGAATGGTCAGTAAATGCGGCATGCCCTTCTCTGCTTCTTCCTTCCATTCCTCTTCCTTCCAGTTCAGTGAATCCTTCCCGCAGATCAGCCAGTGAATATCATTCAGATCCATGATGATCTGCTTCAGCCATGAATCATCAGCATTGTTTTCATAAAACCGGTCAATACTGTCCAACGCAATGACCAATGGTTTCTTCACTTCCTCCAGCAATACTTTCATATCGGCGCAGAATGCATCAGCCAGTTCTTTCAAACGTGATTCTTCATTGCTGTATGCGAAGTCCTTGCTGTCTGGTTTATCTAGATTTCCTGCCAGTGTAATCCCGTTTTCACGCAAAGACCTGCCAGTCTGATAGTTATCATTCACATCCTTTACTGTATTAACCAGCTCATGATCAGGAAAAGACGATGATGCCGCTTTCACCCCTGTATCCGCAAGATCACCAACTGCCTTATACAGCTTCTCTGCCTGTTTGAAGTCTTTTTCCAGAGAAGATCCATCCGCATTGTATTTGTCCAGCAGGTCAATTGTTCTGTCCCAGATATGACCGCCAAATACTTTATCAATGGATGTTGCTATAGAACGGATAAGCTTATCGGCAGGATTTCCTGTACTGCCATCAAATGCATATAACACATATTTTGATCCACGGTTCTTTGCTTCATATTCCAGCCTTTTCAGCAGCCAGGTTTTCCCGATTCCTCCTATCCCGTAATAGTTTGTTACCAATGCATCCTCATGCATGTAGTTGGCAAGGTAATTGGTTCTCTCATGGAAAATACGTATCTCATCCAGCCTGCCCTTAAAGCTGTTTTCGATCCTTCTTCGCATCTCATCTGCAGTATTTGATGATATATCTTTTGGAAGCTTCATAAACATACCTCATTCAATTATCTGTCTTTGACCTTCTCTGCAATCCCACTCAATTCCGAAACCGGAACAGCAGGAAGCCCTGTCTGATAGATTTCAATAACTGCCTCTGGAATCACAACAGTATACATGCCATTCTATTTGTCCATACCGGAATCAGATTAGATT
>JAFWCP010000165.1 GCA_017536845.1 Solobacterium sp.
CTTTCTGCCTGGTTTGACGGCCGACCATCGGCTGTTTGAAAAGCAGATCGCATACTTTGAAGGAAAGTATCCTGTCTTTGTCTGGGATCCGCCTGCCCATGCGTCATCATGGCCGTTTACCTTTGCCTTTGATCTCAAGGATGTTGCAAAGTGGCTGAACGGCATCCTCCGCAAGGAACATATCACCTGCCCGGTGATTGTCGGCCAGTCCATGGGCGGTTATGTCGGCCAGGTCTTTGCTGAGCTGTTTCCGGATACGCTGAAAGGCTTTGTCTCGGTGGATTCTGCCCCTCTGCAGAGAGAGTATGTCACCGCTGCGGAAATCTACCTGCTCAAGAAGATGGAACCGGTTTACAGGTATTATCCCTGGAAGTCTCTGTTAAAGACCGGCACCAAAGGCGTTGCGACCAGTGAATACGGACGAAAGCTCATGCATGAGATCATGATGACCTATGACGGTGACCAGGAACGCTATGCCAGGATTTCCGGCCATGGCTTCCGGATGCTCGCGGAGGCGATGGAAGCTGACCTGCCGTATGAAATCAGGTGTCCGGCCATGTTGATTGCGGGAACGAAAGATCATGCCGGTTCCTGCATCCGCTACAACAAGGCCTGGCATAAAAAGACCGGCATTCCGATCCACTGGATCAAAAACGCCGGCCACAATTCCAACACGGATGCCCCGGAAATATTCAACAGCCTGCTGGAAGACTTTGTCAAAAACATAAAGCCGGCTGATTCCGAAGCAGTCTAAGTACAAGCCATATACTAAAAGTACCCGATCATGACGTTATCGGGCACTTTTTGACTTCCTGAACACGTATGCCAGAATGAACAATAACCATCAAAGCTGGCCCCACTCTCCACATCACAATATTCCTTCAATCTAGATCACATCACAATCAGCAAATCACTTAACCTCAATTTCGCCGAATTGTTTCAAAATCTCAAATAAATCGCACATATTAGTTCCTTTATTGTTTAACTCTGATTCGTAAAAATCGGTTTTGACCTCTATTTCATACTTAGCCGTTTTCACCGAGAACCGATTTACAACCGCAGCCATTTTCCCTTGGCATTTTTTGAAGAGAACGATATACGAACAATTCTTTGTATTCAGTTTTTCGTACACCTTTTGATCAGCCTTAAACTGATCAATGCCAGTATAGCCGAATTCACTTAGCAGGAACTGTTTGTAATTCTGCTGGGTATATTCAGGTGAATGCAGACAGGCGGCATATTCAAAATCAGGACAGTTAATCATCAGGATATGGGGAATAGACTTCTTTTTATTCTGCTGTCTGCAATAAGCAATCAGATCTTTCAGATTTTTCAATTCACCAGGTGTAGATGCAGCAAGATCACCGTCTATAAGAATGAATTTCGCAAGACAGTTGGTTTTACCGTCTTTTCTCAGCTGAGCCAGAAAATTTGCATATCCGCCTCCTTCCATATTTACAGGACGGAGAGCTAATGTAAGTCTGTTGTTTTTTCTGAAACCATCAAAGTAGTTGTATTCTGTAGTTCCTTCGCAAAAGATCTTGAAAACCTTTTTTGTGTCTCTACTCACTGGCAGTTCCTCCTAAGATTCCCTTCAGATAGAACTCATAGACTTTAGCAGTTTCATATCTTACTTCCGGGAATTCGGAAAGCGAATACATCTCTGATTCCAGTGTTTCAATGTCTTTGGTGACAAAATAAATCTGTTCTTTCATATAGTTCCTGAGATCAAGGTGCATGACATTATGTGTAGTAAATATGAACTGTCCTTTGTGATCAGAACCATTTATGAATGAAATTACCCGTTCTGATAAAACCGGGTTCAGAACTCTGTCCATTTCATCTGCAATCACCGTCTTGTTCTCGTGAATGACTTTAAAAACCTGAATTGCCCAGGCAAAGAATTCGCGTACGCCGCTGGAATCATTTCTTAACTTTCTGGGAAATTCTCTGCCATCTCTTCCCTTACGATAGACGGTGGAATCAGTGAAAGGTTTTTCATCGTCGACCTCAATTCTGACAATACTGTAATCGACCAGCCTGAATATTTCAAAGTATCTTTCATCCTTCAGAATTTCCAGATCATCCTGATTCGATCTGAGTGATTTGTATAAATCATAGTTAATGACATTTGATTCAGGAAGCAAGGCACTGCGGATTAATGATGTAAACTTCACGGCCGGAGTGCATCCCAGAATTGCCAGTTTCGTCACAAAAAGACCGATATTTTTATCAGACTCATAGCTCTTGAAGATATCTTTTTCAAATCCTTTAATGTACATTTCATTGATGAAAAATGAAAAACCAAATTCACCGTTGATCATACATTTATTCCAGTTGCATCCAGCCTTCTTGTCACAGTTAACACTGTTCTCATCTCTTTTTGCATGAAATACCTGCACACACTTTCCGCCTTTTTTTTCTGTTAAAGAAAGGCTTTCATAAATAATACCGATAAAGTCATATTCTAGCAGGTACTGATAAATCACATCATCTTCATCCGATAATTCCAGGCTGTATCGTTGAGTGGTGTTGGAATCCATAGGGCATTCTTCCGTCGTATTATTTGAATTGATATCTCTTTTGCTCGACACGACATTATCGTTATTTGTAAAAAAGAACTTTAATAGTTCACAACTGTGCACGAAATTCGATTTACCGCCTGCGTTTTCACCGACAATGACAGCTGTTTTAAGAACGTCATATCCACTTCTCAGTTGAACATAATTATCCGTGAATCTGTTTTTTACTTTGGTATTAGGTGCAATCATTGAGAACTTCGCAGGATTTCGAAAAGATCTGAAGTTTTCAAATTCATAATTCAGCAGCATAGCATTCTCCTTTACCAATTCATATCACAGTCATATTATATCTCATGGAAGTCTTTTGTCAAAACATATTTCTGTTTTAGTGAACGCTTAATATGCTTTTATTTTTGAATATATCAATTTATAAATCATAATTCTGTTTTATGTAGCAATTCAGAAACATGCGGCATCAGTTCAAACACATTATGATTCTTTAATGATACCAGGATGACCGGCTCCGATATTACCCAATAAAATGAAAGATAAATGCAAAAGAGGTGCCTGATCCCATTGCGGACAGGTACCTCTTTTATAATCATTCTGTTCATGAGCCAAACAGCAGCTCAATCATATGCACCGGCTTTCCGTTACCCAGACGGATGCCTTTTTCACAGCCGTTGCAGTAAGCGATGATTTTCTCAGTCGGCGCAGCTGCAACATAGGCTTCCATCTTTGCCTTCTGTGCGTCTTTGCTTAACAGCACCCGCTGTTTTTCCAGACGGGCAAAGGTTTCCGGAGCCGCTTCCACGCAGTCAGATGCTGCCGGATTGTTGAGCCAGACACCGCAGAAATCAGAGGCCTCGCGATTATGTTCAGCTTCGATGACATTGACATGCATATTGGCAAGACATTGCCTGACAGCATCCTGCATGGCTTTGTTATGCCTGGTGCGCAGGCAGTCCTGCAGGACCATGGTTTCCCCCTGCCCCTCAGGCCATGCAAAGTCCCCATCCCCCAGCAGGTATTCATACATGCTGAGAAGCTTTGTTTTCGGAAGCCTTTCCGCAAAGATCAGTGCGCACTGGGTGCAGTTGATGACAAGCGTATCCCCGTCTTTGACAAAGCTGACATCCTTCCGGCA
>JAFWCP010000166.1 GCA_017536845.1 Solobacterium sp.
CGAGAGTTTCTTTGCGCCGGTGATGTTGCAGTGCCCAAGGTTGTCTATATTGTCCTTCGTGTAATCAAAATCCTTCAGAAGCTGATAGCCGCTGGTTTCATTGAAGTTGTAGTAAGGCAGATCGTGTTCCTTCGCGAAGTCCCTGGCGCCCTGATGTTCCCGCGGGCCCCAGTAGAGATAAGGCGTGGTGCATAAGACAAGCTGGATGCCTTTTTCCTTGCACAGGTCTGCAATCCGCCCGGCATAATCCTTTTCCAGATCATTCATGGGTCTGTGTTCATCGGACGGGTTATCCTCATACACATTCAGATGATCCGTGCAGTTGGAAACCATGGCCGGCAGATACCCTTTGTTTTCCGTATGGGTGCGGTAATAGGAGAAATCAAAATCAGCCCGTGACAGTTCACTCCAACGGTTATGGAAGATGATGTTCTCCAGAAAGAAGCTCTTTTCTTCCAGCTCCGGGGTGGCCTTGCACACATCGAGGATGGCTTTGACTTTCAGGGGTGACCAGCGCATCCAGGCAATGGTTTTCCGGTGGGCACCTTCATTGCGGATTTCGGAGGTATCGTTGAAGAAGTAAAGCGTTTCGAGGACAACGGTTTCCGGGTTCTGGTATTTCAGCGCCTCCTCCAGGATATAGTACGTGCAGACAAGGTTCTGGCCCGGCATGCCAAGATTATAGCTGCGCAGGCCGTAACGGTCATAGAGTTCCTGAGGACAGATGTTGTAGAACATATGGGAGGAGCCGATGAGCAGGACATCCGTGGTGTTCTTTTCCAGGTGATAGAATCCGTCATACTGGCCCGGGGCACTGTAATAATTTCCTTCCTTGCTTTTGATGCGAAGGATTCTGTTGATGCCGGAAAGCATCAGGCAGGCCGCGATGATGAACAGGAGACAGCGGCCGGAAAACTTCAGATGGTCTTTCATCAGAAACCTCCGTAGATAAAGGATACGGCTTTGGAGCCGTAGCAGCCAAAGACCCAGATGACGGCAATGGCCAGCAGGCAGATACTCCAGCGGATGAAGAGATGCTGGTGGAGGAGCCAGTCGGAAAGAGAACCTTCCCTTTGTTTCAGGCTGACAGAAACAAGAACCATGACGCTCAGTATGAGCAGGCACCAGTCAGGCCAGCCAAGGCCGATCTCCAGCAGGGAACCATCCATGAAGATCCAGGGATTCCATACCGTAAAGATCGAGACGATCATCTGAATTCCCTGCTGCAGAGAACCTGCCCGGAAGATGATCCATCCCAGCATGATCAGGAAGAAGGTGATGATTCTCTGAATGACAATCCTGGGCAGGGAGTTCTCCTCCATTCCCATGAAGTCATAGATCCTGTTCTGCAATGGCCTGGTATATCCGCCGACAATCTGGTAGAAAGCATGCAGGATGCCCCAGACAACAAAACGGATGGAATCAATGTTGTCGCCATGCCAGATTCCGCTGGCCAGGAAGACAGCAAGGATGTTCAGATCCTTACGTACGCGGCCTTTGCGGTTGCCGCCCAGGGGAATGTAAATGTAATCACGAAACCAGGAGCTTAAGGAAATATGCCAGCGCCGCCAGAAGTCTGCAACAGAAGTCGCCAGGTAGGGCTGATGAAAATTGTCGATCAGTTCAATGCCGAAGAGGCGGGCGGCACCCTGGGATAAGGTCACGCAGGATAAAAAGTCAGCGTAGAGCTGCAGGCTGTATAAGACACCGCCAAGCAGGGCATAGCCGCCGCTGTACATCGGAAAGCCTTCGAAGATCGTATTGACCGCGGCTGCCGCCCGGTCGGCAATCATCATTTTTAAGAAGAAGCCCCACAGCAGAAGATAGAAGCCTTTCAGCAGATTCTCCTGACGGAACGGATGGCCTTTGAATAACTGTCGGCCAAGCTGTTCATAGCGGGGAATCGGGCCCTGGATGATCTGGGGAAAGAAGGAGATGAATAACAGAAAGCGCAGAGGGTTTTTCTGGGCGTGGGTTTTCTCTTTATAGACATCTGCCAGATAGGCACCTGCCTGCATGCAGTAAAACGACATGCCAAGCGGGACAATCAGCGACTTCCGGAACCACTCCGGGGCGCCGAACGACGCAGCCTTGCATACAAGCAGCGGCGCCATGGCCGTCATGCACAGAAATATCAGCATCCATGGTTTTGCGGTTTGCCGGCGGTTTTCATTTTCCAGCAGGATGCCGCCCAGCCAGGTGGCCAGATATGTAAACAGAAAGACTGCCAGCACTTTGATGCTGTGAACGGAAAATACATAGAAAAAAATACTTGCGGAAAGAAGGATCAGCCAGCGCGCTTTTCGAGGCATCAGGTAATACAGACATACGGCTGCCGCCAGAAACAGCACAAAACCGCTTGATGTATAGCTCACTGTCGTCACCCCCTTCATAGTTGGTCTTCATTATAGCAAATCCACACTCTGAAAAACCACCTCTTGTTTTCCGGCTGTGCCAGGGCCGGCGGATTCCCGGAAGCGAGCACATAATATAAGGATAGAAAGAGGTTTGAATCATCGCATAAGATCAGCCAGCCGCATCACAGAATCATGATTCATCCGCTGGCAGAATCTTTTTTCTGTTGATTTCACTGAGAAATTCAGAAATAATGATATGGACAGATAAGTATCTAAACAGACAGGAGAGATAACAAATGCTACATAAACTATTTGGCGGCATTCGCATGACATGGCCGCGACTGATTGCGTTCGCGCTGATTTCCGGCCTGATTACCGGGGTGATCGCCCTGCTGGTGCCTGAGGGAAATTCCTTCCGGCAGATTGCGGTGATGATTGAAGCATGGATTGTTCTGGCGATTCTTGTGATTGCCAACTGTGAGAAGCCGACTGAGGCAGCTTTGAAGACATTTGCCTTTTTTCTGATCTCCCAGCCTCTGGTCTATCTGGTCCAGGTGCCGTTCAACAGTCTTGGCTTCGGGCTTTTCCGGTATTATACGTACTGGTTTTACTGGACTGTCGCGACCTTGCCGGGCGGGTGGATTGCCTGGCATATCAAGCGCGATGATCCGATTGCGGCTGTGATACTGTCAGTGGCCTTAAGCATGCTGATAATGATCGGAAGCGGCTATCTGAAGACATTGATCAATAAACCACCGCGCTATCTGTTCGCTGCAGTATTCTGCTTTGGTTCAATTCCGCTGTTGATTTTCGGCATCCTGCACAAAAAAATGCCGCGTACGATTGCGTCAGTGATTGCTGTTCTGGTGCTGGCAGTCAGCCTGTACTGGCAGTTTGCCGGCCCGAATGCAAAGCAGACAACCAGCGTTTCCTTCCCTGTTGATACCACAGAGTATCCGGTCAATGAGCAATGGACAGTACGTCTGGCGGATCCTGAAAACGGAACTGTAACCTTGGTGCTCGGAAATGAAGTGCTTGGCACTCAGATTGTAGGCACGATCATTGATCCTGAGAAATCGGCTGATATCATTCTCGTGGATCCGGAAGGAAATGAATACCTTCTGCCGGCAGAAGTCATTCTGGACGGCAATGGTGATCCCACCTTCCTGTACTAAAGTCTTTAGGTAATTCGCATGAAGAAAACAAATATCATGGCTGTACCGGCAGCCTGCTTTGGGGCAGTGGTGATTGTCTGTCTGGCAGGGATTGCGGTCGGTTCCTTCTTTGATTTTCAGATCAATGAAGCCCTGGCCGGTCCGACCGGAATCGGTTCCTTTTTTGCAACGTATGGCTCATACCTGTCTTACTGCCTGTATCCGGCCGCCGGAGCATGTCTGTATGCCGGCCTGAAAAAGAAAGGCGAAAAATATCACCTCCTGGCAAGGGTTCTGCTGGCAGTGGGATACTTTATGGCTGTATATTATTCCAACAGCTACAATGGCAAAGCCGTACGGTCTTTGATCGGGTATGAAGCCGGCGTCAGTCCGGCCATCCTGTCTGTTGTCAGCTGGCTGTTCTGGGTCATTCTGTATGCCTGGGTGCCGTTTGCGGCCGTCAGAATCATTGATGACCGCAATCCCGACCGGCTGATTGCCGTGGGGGCTGCCATTCTTGTCGCCGGCATCACCGCCGATAATATGAACCTCTGGCTTAAGCAGGCCGCTTCCAGGCCAAGGTACAAGTACCTGATCACTCTGGATGACCCCATTTCCGAATTCCGGAACTGGTGGCAGATGATTCCCAAC
>JAFWCP010000167.1 GCA_017536845.1 Solobacterium sp.
CTATATCCTGCCGATCACGGACATCCAGTTCCTCTACGTTGATATAATCAAGCAAGTACTCGTCCTTGAAGGTGCTGATTGCCTTTAACGCCTGCTGTCCGGCAGAAATAGTCCGCATAAAGTTGTTGGGCAGGCTGCCTTGGTGGTGGTAGTCATCAGCCGAAATGCTGTCTTCCAAAGCATCCACCGTCTGGTGTTCACTGGCGCACCGCCTGATGTAGAACAGTCTCTCGTCGAGATTTTTGACTTTTCTGAGAATTATCCTGTGATGCGTAAACCCTATATGCAGAAAGGCTTCCGTTGGAAACTCTTTGAAATTTGGAACTTGTGAGTTCCAAATTGGCGTGATCGCCATTTCTGTATTTTTGGAACTTGTAAGTTCCAAAACCCCGGAAGCAGAATCGCCGATCTGATCATGTTGGCCTGCCACGTCCAGCATCTTCCATTCTTCATAAAATGTGCGCATATACCGCAGATTCCGAGAGGTAAAACCACGAAGTCCGGGAAGCTCCTTGCCCAACTGATCGCTGATCGTTTCAATCGCGCCTTTTCCCCAGAATCCCTGTCTTGAGTTTTGGGAGATATACTTGCCGATCCCATAATAGAGCATGAGCTGTCGCTCATTCACCGTTTTTGCGGCCTCATACTGGCTTTCCAAAATCGCCGTCTTGATTACCTTTACGGCATCGTCATAGTTCTGAATCTCGCTCATATTGCCCTCCAAGATTCCGATTCGTTTTCTTTCTTCTTCGCCCGGCTCTTATACACGTTATGCCGGTTCTTGCATTCATGGCTGCAAAACTCGTTGCTGGGACGGCTGGCTACAAAGACCTTCATGCAGTGCTTGCACAGCCGCAGCGGCGTCTTTTCGTCTGTCAGCATAAAACTGAACATCATCTGAATACCAAGCAGCAGGGAGTGGAAATCCCAGACAATCGTCGGCTTGTCCAGAAGCTCTATATGGTAGCTCGGCGCGTTCCCGTCAAAGGCCGCCATGCTCTGACGGAACAGGTTCCGGGTATCCTCGTCGTTCGTATCATAATCCCCATAATACAGGAAGCTCGTGGAAAAGATGAAGATCCAGTCTGTGAACTGTTGTTTCAGCCAGTCATAGCGTTCCGCATATTCCCGCTGAAAGCCCATGTTGACCGCCATAGGCCGGTCGCTCATGGTCATGGCAAGGGCCATCATGGCCTTGTCGCCCTCAATGTTCCACATGGACTCGATCCCGCGCTTGACCACATCAGGCTTCTCAAAGGGGAAGAACAGGGCGAGGTATTCCACCGTATCCATGGACTCTGCTTTTATAAACGGGTTCTTCGGCAGATACACCGCCTCGTAATCCATGAACTTCGGCGTGGTGGGCAGCGCGGTCATCAGTCCGAACAGGCCATATTTTACAGCAAAGTTTTGGATCGCCTTTTGGATATCTACGTCTGGCTTCTTGCTCATGCACATCCGCCCGATGTTTAACGCGTCCAGAACAAGCTGCTGCGCATCCCGCAACGGATCATAGATTCCCGGCTGTGCGTCTTTCGTGGGCGTTAAGTATAGCTTGCCGCCTTCGGCTTCCTTCCATTCGTAGCTGGAATACCGTACCCAGGACGAGCTGGTACGTTCAAACAAGGTGTTCATGCGTCACCTCCGTGTAATCTGAATAAGTTAATACACTATTACTATTATACTGGTCGATCTATGCCACGTCAAGATTGTTCCTTCATTTTGGCTCTGTCGGAAAGGCAAAAAAGCAGGCCGAAGCCTGCCGGAAAACATCCAGCCGTATGCAGTTGTTCTGCTGTTACTTTCTGATTTTGTTGAGTTTCGCGTTGAGCTCTCTTGCGAAATCTTCCGTATATTTATCACGCATGTAATTGAGGATGCGGATCAGTTTCATCGAACTGCCGGAAGCGTTTCTTTCATCGTTCATGATTTCAGGAACTTCCGCATCCAGCAGGGCTTTTGTCTTCGGGTTGGCGATCAGGTCATCCATGCTGTCTTCAAGAGAGTACACGGTCTTCATGAAATCCCCTTGCCCGTCCTCTGCCTTGAACCAGTTGGCGACATTGAATTCCGGATTCCGGTCCACAAAGATATAGGATGCTTCCGGTTCTTCCACCCGCTCAATCACGCATTCATCCCTGCATTCACCGCCGGATACACAAATTGTATTGGCACCCTTTTCCAGCCTGGCTTCAGCTTTGAAAAGTTCCCCTTCCTTTACCATTTCAACGGCTGTACCGCCGCATGCAAGCGTCAGGTGCTCAAGATTTGAAGCAGCGTAAACAGCTGTGGTTTCTTCCGCCCGTTTCGCATAGCGCTTCCCGCAGATATGGATGAAAGGTGCCTTGGTCCACATTGCCTTGTACACGTAATAGGCATCCTTGCACGTTCCGCGGTCATAGGTGACAAGGCCTTTCCTGTTCAGACCCTTGCAGCCGCCTTCATCACGGATGGCCGAACCGAAATCAAACATATTCCAGACAAAGCTTCCCCAGACGCATTCCGTATCCCTGACCTGCGGCCATACCGCGGCATGATACATGGTGGAGTATTCTTCACTGTAATCCTTGACATGCGGGGCTGAGGAATGGAAGCCGGTGGAACTGTCCACGCCATACTCAGTCATGCTGAGGGAGACGCCGGGATTGTCCTGATGGAATGTTTTGAACCAGTCCGCGTAATCATGCATGGTCCCGTAATACCAGCCGGCATACAGGTTGTAGCCGAGAATGTCGGTGATCCGGTTGAGCGGGCTGTCATTTTTGACAAAACCGATATTGGCGCAGGCAGATGGCCTTGAGGGATCCAGTTCATGGACCAGGTCGTTGAGTTCGCGCATCTTTTCGTAAAGCTCCGGATACTCACCGGTCATGGTCACTTCATTCTGGATGCCCCAGCAGAAGATGGAAGGATGGTGCTTCTGCTGCAGGAACAGCTCCTTCAGCATTGTCTTTGCGTTTTCAAGAACTTCCTCATTGCCCTTCGGCAGGCTGAGCATGGGAATCTCGGTCCAGGCCAGGATGCCGTATGCATCGCATAAATCATAGGTATGGTCAGGATGCTGGTAATGGGAAAGACGGACAGCATTGGCACCCATGTCATAAATCAGCTTCATGTCCGTATCCATTTCCTTTTCGGAAACGGCATTGCCGCACCCGGCAAAGTCCTGGTGCTTGGCTACACCCTTCAGCTTGATCTGCTCGCCATTGAGGAAGGCACCGTGGTCCGGATCAAACCTGATGTCACGGAAGCCGATCTTCAGCGAAACCCGGTCATATTCTTTACCATCCTCCGTCAATACAGCGACAAGCGTATAGAGGAAAGGATCCATACGCCCGTTCCAGAGATGCGGATTTTCCAGTTTCAGGACGGCATCGCAGCCTGCCTCTTCACATAAGACTGTCTTTTCCCCGTCACGGATTTCATAGCGGATCAAAGGATGTTCCGTATTGACCGTACGGGCATGCAGCTTCACGGTTCCGTCCGGGTACGTTTCACAGTCAATGCCGCAGGAGCCGTAATACATCAGGTCAAAATGCTTCCGGCTGACCCTGACCAGGCTGACATCACGGTAAATACCGCCGTAGATGTTGAAATCACCGATCTGCGGATTGAGGTCACTGTATTTCGTATTGTCGGTCAGGATGCTCAGCCTGTTGACGCCGTCCTTAAGTGCTTTGTCAAGTTCAAAGCGGAACCGGGCATAGCTGCCTCTGTGTTCGCCAAGATCAATGCCGTTGAGCCATGCCCTGCATACACCGTTGACGCCGGCAAGCTCCAGATACACGCACTCTTCCTCATCACAATGGATCTCGAGTTCCTTCTGATACACCAGGATGCCGGCCTGAGTCGGATCGGCAATGTTCCAGCAATGCGGCAGATCCACCCTTGCGCATTCCGTTTTCGGCCATGCCGGTTCACTCTGCCTATCAGCAGCTTCGGCAAAATACCAGTTCTGATTGATCCGTTCTTCTTTTCTCATATGATTCTCCTCCAATATCCCGTTTCTGAAAGCACCGGCCTGTTTCTTAAGCCCTGCTCTTCTTTCTTTATATTGTAAACGTTCATTGTCGGAAGCGATGACTTTTCTGAGCATTCGACGCTTTGTATTTTCTTCCGGCAAAAGAAAAGACCCGAGAACTCTCAGGCCCGCTCAGTCTGTACTGTTTCAGCGCTGTCCGTCCACACGGCCGGATCGCTTTGCAGCATAGGATCAGAATTCCTTTTCCACTGTAATTTCTACAACCGAATTGAGGATGCTGATGGTGACATCATCGGCGATGCTGGCGACGATGGACTTTTCCAGTTCGTCCCATACTTCCTTGCCGGATTCTGCCCTGAACCTCTTCAATGACCAGTCATAGGAACCCCCGATCGCATAGCCGCCCGGACTGCCCATGCTCGTCAGGCCCAGCGAAAGCATCGACGGGCCTTCTTCCTTCGGCAGCAGCGCTGCCCCGATCATGTCACGAAGCCTGCCCATGAAGCCTCTTGCCGCGGCGTTGACGCCCAGCGAGGAAACCGCCAGCAGCTGGGCCCGCATTTCCCTGGTCATGGTGACGTCGGATTTCAGATGGATGGCAAACTGCTTTCCTTCATGTTCCACCCAGTATTCTGCCTGGACATCACCGGCAATGCTGGCAAGCGTGCCGAACAGTTCTTCAGTCAGCAGCACCAGCCGCAGCTGTTCTTTTCTTTCCAGGCCGGCAACCTGGGCAAGCTCTTCGGTGAAGGCAAGCGCTTTCGCCATGCCTTCGCCTCTGCTTGTTACAATGATCTTAACCGTCGCAGTCATAAAACTCTCTTCGCCGGTTTATTCAATGGTCAGAATGTCGCTGAAGCCGGTCACATCAAAGACTTCCATGATCATTTCATTGACGTTGACCACTTTCATTTCGCCCTGTTTGTTCATTGTCTTCTGCGTTGCAAGCAGAACACGAAGCCCGGCCGATGAAATGTATTCCAGCTTGGCAAGATCCAGGACAAGTTTCTTTGTCTCCGGAAGGATTTCCTTCAGCGTTTTTTCAAAATCTGCAGCGGTTGTTGTATCAAGACGGCCTTCCGGCATGACGACAGTCACGTCATCTTCCATTTTATATTCAGTGTTTAACATGATGCTCTTCCTCCTGCTATGTAATATTTTGTCACGTATTTTCTTTCCTGTCCATCAGAAAAAAGAAGTCCGGCAGGCTCTTTTCGAACCATGCCGGAAGATGTTCATACCACAATAAAAACCGTCCTTAAGCGGCCTGTCAGTGTGTTCAAAGACACAAATTGCATGCTGTGCATGTCTCATACGGGCTCATATGTCCCAGATCTTGCCGGTAAAGAAGGATCGGTTCTGTTTATATAATACATCTGATCCAGCGGATGTCAAGAAGATTGTGATGCATCTTCAGAAATGCGGAGGCTTGCCAGCCTCCGCATTCTTTTACTGTGCCTGTTTATACCTGTTCGTCCAGCTGAGCGCCTTTTCCAGATACTGGCCGGTCCAGCTTTCCTTCACCTTTGCCACCTGTTCCGGCGTGCCGGTCGCCACCACCGTGCCGCCATGGTCGCCGCCTTCGGGACCAAGGTCGATGATGTAGTCAGCACACTTGATGACATCCAGGTTATGCTCGATGACGACAACCGTGTCGCCGTTGTCGACAATCCGCTGCAGCACTTCAATCAGCCGCTTGACATCGTCCGTATGCAGGCCGGTGGTCGGCTCATCAAGGACATACACGGTCTTGCCGGTTGCCTTCTTCTGCAGTTCTGACGCCAGCTTGACACGCTGTGCTTCACCGCCCGACAGGGTGGTGGAAGACTGCCCGAGCTTGAGATAGCCTAACCCGACATCATACAGCGTCTGCAGCTTGTTCTTGATCCTGGGATGGTTGGCAAAGAAGGTCAGTGCTTCTTCCACCGACATCTCCAGCACATCATAGATGTTCTTGCCCTTATAGGTGCACTGCAGGGTTTCCTCGTTGTACCTTCGGCCATGGCATACCTCACAGGGCACATAGACATCAGGCAGGAAGTTCATGGAGACACACTTGACGCCGTCCCCCTGGCAGGCCTCGCACCGGCCGCCTTTGGTGTTGAAGGAGAACCTTCCTTTTTCATACCCCCTGAGCCTTGCTTCCGGGGTTTTGGCAAAGACATCGCGGATGTCGTCAAACACGCCGGTATAGGTTGCCGGGTTGGAACGCGGCGTACGGCCGATCGGGTTCTGGTCGATCTGGACAAGCTTGTCGACATTGTCCAGGCCTTTTGCACTCTGGTATTTCCCGGGCCGGATCCTGACCCGGCCGAGATTCTGCAGGATGGCCTTCATAAACACCTCATTGACCAGCGTGCTCTTGCCCGAGCCGGATACGCCGGTGACAAGGATCAGCTCCCCTAACGGGAACTTCACATTGATCTTCTTCAGGTTGTGTTCTTCCGCCCCCCTGATTTCAACGAATTCCCCGCTGCCCTTCCTTCTTTTTGCCGGCAGGGGGATGATCTTCCTGCCGGAAAGGTACTGGCCGGTGATGGATGCTTCACACGCCTTGATCTGCTCCGGCGTGCCCGAAGCGATGACCTCGCCGCCGTGGATGCCGGCCCCCGGGCCGATGTCCACGATCCAGTCGCTTTCCAGCATGGTTTCTTCATCATGCTCGACGATGATCAGGGAATTGCCCAGGTCACGCATGTTCTTGAGGGTCTGGATGAGCTTGCTGTTGTCGCGCTGGTGGAGGCCGATGGAAGGCTCGTCCAGGACATACAGCACGCCGCTTAAGCGGGAGCCGATCTGGGTGGCCAGGCGGATGCGCTGGGCCTCACCGCCCGACAATGTGCCGGCCAGCCGGTCCAGGGTCAGATATTCCAGGCCGACGTCCTTTAAGAACTGCAGACGGCTGCGGATTTCCTTCAGGACCAGTTCGGCAATCTTTGTCTTTTCTTCATCCAGCTTCAGCTCATCCATCCATTCCAGCGCATGCAGCACCGAGAAGGATGTAAAGCCGCAGATGTTCTTATCCCCAACCCGTACGCTCAAGGCCTGTTCGTTAAGCCTTTGGCCGCCGCATTTGGGGCACTGGGATTCCTGCATGAAGGAGTGGTACCAGTCCTTGGACATGGTGGATGTGGTTTCCACATACCGCCGTTCAATCAGGCTCTTGACGCCTTCGATATAGTCGTTGCGGGTGTACTGGTTGCCGCCGGCGGAAGTGATGCTGTATTTAATCGGTTCATCGGAACCGTACAGCACCATTTTCAGCTGCTTCGGCGTGAACTTCTCAATCGGGGTATCTTCGGAAATCTTATAGTGGTCCAATAACACCTTGAAGGTCTGCCACTCGATGTTTTCCGTATCGACGATGTTCTTGTAGTAGCGGATGCCGCCTTCACGGATCGATTTGGATCTGTCGGGGATGAGGTTGTCCACATCCACTTCCTCGGTAATGCCCAGGCCATGGCATGTATCACAGGCGCCAAGCGGGGCGTTGAACGAGAACAGACGCGGTTCAAGCACCGGGACGGTGAAGCCGCAGATCCGGCAGGCAAAATGCGAGGAGAAGACAAGTTCCCTGTCCCCCGCCAGCACGATGCACTTGCCGTCCGCAAGGTTCAGGGCATTTTCCACCGAGTCGTGGATCCGGCTCTTGTTGTCGGCGCTCTTGACGATGCGGTCGATGACGACATCAATGTCATGGCGCTTGTTCTTTTCCAGTTCAATATCATCTTCCAGCAGCCTGACTTCGCCGTCTACCCTGACCCGGATATAGTCGTCCTTGACCAGCTTGCTGAAATTGTCCTTGAACGTGCCCTTCTTGTTTCTGACAATCGGGGCCATGATCGTCAGCCTTGTCCTGTCTTCCAGGTCCATGATCTGGTTCACCATTTCGGTGATGGTCTGGCCGGTGATGGGGATGTTGTGGTTGGGGCAGTAAGGCGTGCCTGCTCTTGCATACAGCAGACGCAGGTAGTCGTAGATCTCCGTGACCGTGCCGACCGTGGAACGGGGATTGTTGGACGTTGTTTTCTGGTCGATGGAGATGGCCGGGGACAGGCCTTCAATCAGCTCGACATTCGGCTTCTCCACCCCGCCCAGGAACATTCTGGCATAGGCGGAAAGGGATTCCACATAACGCCTCTGTCCTTCGGCATAAATCGTATCAAACGCAAGCGATGTCTTGCCTGATCCGGACAGGCCGGTCATGACAACCATCTTGTTGCGGGGAATTTCGAGGCTGATGTTCTTGAGGTTGTTTTCCTTCGCGCCCCGGATGATCAGTTTATCAAGTTCCATTACTTCTTCTGTGCCTCCTCATACAGGTCATTCAGCATCACCCATGCTTCCCGCGGCGACATGTCGTCAGGGTGGACCGAGCGCAGCTTTTCCATGACGGCGTCCGCCGCCCTGTCTTCCTTTGCCATTTCCACCAGCTGGTAGCTCTGCTGCACAACCCGTTTCTTAGATTCAAGCTCCTTCTGCAGATCCCGGGCGCGGTCTAAAACGGCCTCGGGCAGGCCGGCCAGACGGGCGACGTTGATGCCGTAGGAATGCCCGGCCGGACCGTTTTTGATCTTGTACAGGAAGGTGACCTTATCATTTTCCTCCCTGACCACGACATGCACGTTGCGGATGCCGCCGATGCTGTCGGTGACGGAGGTCAGTTCGTGATAGTGGGTGGAGAACAATGTTTTGGCATGGATGCAGGCAGCGATGTATTCAATCATCGCCTGGGCCAGGGCCATGCCGTCATAGGTTGAAGTGCCGCGGCCGATCTCATCAAACAGGATCAGTGACTTTTCGGTTGCGTTCTGCAGGGCCTGGTTGGCTTCGTTCATCTCCACCATGAACGTCGACTGGCCGGAAAGGATGTCGTCACTTGCCCCGATGCGGGTGAAGATCTTGTCAAACACCGGCATCTCGCACTTCTTTGCCGGTACGAAACAGCCGATCTGGGCCATGATGACAATCAGGGCAGTCTGCCGCATGTAGGTGGATTTGCCGCCCATATTCGGCCCCGTGATCATAAGCATGTTCTCATCATGGTTCAGGGAAATGGAGTTGGCCACATAACGGGGATTCTTCATCAGGTCATCCAGGATCGGATGCCTTCCCTGGTCGACATTGAAGGCGTCATCGGTGAAGACCGGCCTGACATAGCTGTGCTTTGCGGATACTTCCGCCAGGGCACAATAACAGTCAATCTCCGCCAGTACCAGGGCCAGCCGCTGCAGCTTCGGCAGGTAGCCTTTGATGTCATCCAGCATCTGCTGGAACAGCTGCTTTTCCAGCCTGATGGCATTCTCCTCGGCATGGAGGATGGCATCTTCCTTTTCCTTGATTTCCGCCGATATATACCGCTCGGCATTGGTCAGGGTCTGCTTGCGGATATAGCCCCATTCTTCCCTGACCTGCTGGGCAGCTGCCTTGGAAATCTCAATATAATACCCGAAGACCTTGTTGTAGCCGATCTTCAGCGTCTTGATGCCGGTTCTCTCCCTTTCCTGGCTTTCCAGGGAAGCGATGAACGTACGGCCGCTGCGCTGGATCTGCCTAGCTTCATCCAGCTCCTTGTTATAGCCGTCACGGAACAGGCCGCCGTCGCTCATCGTCACCGGCGGATTGTCCACCAGGGCATCCTTCAGCCGGTTATAAAGCGTTGATAAGGCATCGGTGCCGGCATATTCC
>JAFWCP010000168.1 GCA_017536845.1 Solobacterium sp.
GAGCTCGGCCCTGTCGCACAGTACAAGGGCAAGAAGGCGTTCTACAACGTCAAGGCTCTGTCCAAATAATTCAGACAGAAACCAGACTCTGAAATCTTAAAGAAATCGAAAGAAGCGTCTCTCATTCGAGATGCTTCTTTTTTCTGTTTCTTGTTGTAGAATAAAGGGAGCAAAGGGGGAAAGATGATGATACGCAAACATATTGCAGCCGCGCTTTCGGCAATCATGCTCGCAGATATCCTGCCGGTTTTCGCAGTGGAAAACGGCTGGGAGACAGTCGGCGGCAAATACTACTGGTATGAAAACGGTGTAAAGCAGGGAACATCCGAAGATGATAAAGGCGTCATAGGTGACGGCGTTATCAGAGGAAGAGAAATCTATGACCCTGAAAGTGATGCCTGGTACTGGCTCGACGCCGCATATGACGGGGCCAAGGCTACCGATAAGGAAGTCTGGATTCCCTATCTCTACCAGGGGGAAGAACCGGGTTCTACAGACGGCAAATGGGTCCGCTATGATGAAGACGGCATGATGGTCAAGGGCTGGTACGACAATGCAAACGGTACCTACTTCTATGACCGGGACACCGGCGCCATGGACAAAGGCTATTACACGGTCGGCGGATATACCTACCATTTTGACGAGGTCACCGGCGTTTTGCTGCAGTCAGGCCACTGGCTGCGGGTGGATGGTGCCCTGTACTGGTATGAAAACGGCGTCAGGCAGGGGACCGAAGGACGCGGCAAGGAAATCTATGATCCTTCCAGTGACGGCTGGTACTGGCTTGACGCGGTGCAGGGCGGCCAGAAGGCAGTCAATAAGGATGTCTATCTGGAAGATGATGACAAATGGGTCCACTACGATGAAGACGGCAGGATGATCCACGGCTGGTACCAGGATGGCGATGACTGGTATTACTTCGATGAGGAAACCGGCGCCATGTACAAGGGAACGAATATCGTCGAAGGCGTTTCGTATGACTTTGATGAATATACCGGCGTCCTGATCGGCCGGACATACATTCCCAGACCGAAGGTCGAAGATAACAAGACCATCTATCTGACCTATGATGACGGGCCGGGCCAGTATACCGACAGGCTGCTGGATATCCTGGCAAAATATGACGTCAAGGCAACCTTCTTCGTGACGGCCGGGTATCCTGGCTATGCCTACTGCATGCACAGGGCGTATGAAGAAGGCCATACCGTTGCCGTGCATACGGCTTCGCACAACTACGCGACAATCTATGCCAGCGAGGATGCCTACTGGCGTGATTTTGACCGGATCAACCAGATCGTCTGTGACCAGACCGGCCACTATACAACGCTGTTCCGCTTCCCGGGCGGCTCTTCCAATACGGTATCCCGCAACTATAACAGGGGCATCATGAGCAGGCTGGTCGTACAGGCCGGCCAGAAGGGCTACACGTACTTTGACTGGAATGTCGACAGCAACGATGCCGGCGGCGCAACCAATTCCGACGTCATCTTCAACAATGTCGTTTCCGGCATTGCCGCCAACAGCAGATACGGGGTTCCGTCCGTTGTCCTCCAGCATGACATCAAGAGCTATTCTGTCAACGCGGTGGAAAGGATCATCAACTGGGGCCTGAACAACGGCTACCATTTTGAAACCCTGGACGCAAATTCCTATACGGCGCATCATGGCGTAAACAACTGATGAGAAAGGTCGAAAGACCTTTTTCTTCATGGTAAAATAGGGCCATGAAAACAAAGGAAACGCTTGATCTGGAGAAAGCCCTGCAGGAAAGGGCCGTAAAGCGCAGGGAATACGGAACCCAGGAAGTGACGGTCGGCTTTGCCCATGACGGCCATGGCGATGAGATCGCCGACTTTATGACCATTGATTCTGACGGCATAGTCCGTTGCTATGAACTGAAGGTTTCGCTGGCGGATTTAAGAAGTGAGGCGAAGAAGTCATGGTATGGGGATTACAACTACCTGGTGGTCTCTGACAGCCTGGATGCCGCCTCACCCAACTGGGGCAACTACATTCCGCCTTATGTCGGGATCCTTGTCGGCAAGGGGTTAAAAACACGGCGGTCGGCAAAGAAAAAGGAAATCAGCGAAGAGACAAGGAACATGTTAAGGGATTCTCTGATCCGGACGCTGTTCTGGAAGATGGAAGGCTATCGGGACGCGGATTCTCTGGAAAAGACAAAAGAGCTGCAGAAGAAGCTGAAGGAAACCGAAGAGGCGTTTGACGCGTATAAGATCACCCATGACCGGCTGGTCTTTGAGGCTGAGGATTATGCGCTCTATTACGGCCGCAACCATCAGGCGCAGGGTGTATCCCTGACGGAGCTGGCCCGCAGAGAACGGCGGGAATACTTTCAGCGGCAGAAAGGGCAGATGACATGGGTAAACGGCAGATGCCCGGTATGCGGATATGAAGGACAGGAATCGGACTGGTGTCCGGCCTGCGGGAGTGATCTGAGGAGGCTTGCTAAATGAAGAAAATCGAAACGATGAGCGATCATGAGATGCTTGTGGAACTGCTGCAGGCAAAGCGGCGCAATGATATCATCAGCATTGTCGTCATCATCCTGCTGCTGGTGCTGATCGGGGTGGTGATCTATGCCGTCCATACCTATGGGCCTATGATCAGAGCCTATATCGAAGAAATGGACGATACCGTGCAGAAGGTCAATGAGACGGTGGATGAGCTCTACGAACTGAAGCAGACCTTGCAGGGGTATCTGGATTCCATCCAGGAGCACCTGAACGGGCTGAAGGAAGGTTTTGAAAACCTGCTTCCTTCCTGGCTGCATTAAGCCTTTTCCATACGTGTATGATGAAACCTGAAAGGACAGTTCTTTCAGGTTTTTGTTTTTGTTTCGGAAACATTCGCCGGTGTTTTGAACCTCGGGAAAAATGTAAGCGATTGAATTGTTTAAAGTTTCTTAAGATTGTAAAAACCTTCCCTTAAGAATTGCTTAACTGGCTGGAACAATAAATAAAAAAGAGTATACTTGTAGAGCCTATGGAGGTAAGTTATGTTAAGAACCGCGATTCGCAGATATCCGCTGCTGACGGCAGCTGCTCTGTTTGGACTTAACTGTCTGTTATTCTTCTATATTCAGACATATGTGCATGTTCCTGCACATCATATATATTCCCGGGGGGATGAACTGATCCCGTTCAACCGCTACTTTGTCATTCCTTATTTCAGCTGGCATGCCGAACTGTTCCTGATTGAAGTTTATTACTGGCTGAAGAAGGATATGGACGGCTTTGAAAAGATGACCCTGACCCTGAATGCAGGCTACCTGCTCAGCTCGATCATCTTCCTGCTGTTCCCGTCCTATATCAACCTCAGGCCGGCCATCGTCTATGGTGACGACCTGTGCGCACACCTTGTCCGCTTCCTGTATGTCATCGATGACAGCCGCAACGTCTGTCCGTCCCTGCACGTCAGCTTCTGTGTGATCATGATGCTGATATATAACAGAGGGGAGCACAATTACGCAGCCAGGCTCGCGTTCAATGCCTGGAATGTCACGATCATGATGTCGACCCTGTTCCTGAGACAGCACAGCGTCATCGACTTCATGGCCGGCATCATCTTCGGCCTTGCCGTTGACGGCATCGTGCAGAGGGCACTCAAAAAGGCACCGGACCTTGCCCTGCAGTTTGCCGTCAAGAATTCCGACAGCCGACGTTAACACATCAGGCATATCTGCCTGATATTTTTTTATGATAAAACATTATTCAATGATATACTATAAGGAACAAGCAAACAGAAAGGGAGAATCCTATGCAGTCATTTACAAAGAAACTTTCCGATCTTTCCGACCGGCTGGCAAAGCAGCGTGATGTCTCGGCCATCAAGAATTCCTTTATGGACATGATGCCGTTAATCATCTGCGGTTCGTTTGCGATCCTGTTCCAGAATGTCATCTGTTCCACCAACCCGGGCTATCTGTCCCTGGCCAACATTCCCGGCATGAGCTGGCTTTCGGTGCTGTCGCCGATGTTCGGGGCGATCAACTACGCCTGCATGAATTTCATGAGCATCGGCGTGGTCATGATGATTGCCTTCCATATCGGGGAAAGCTACGGCAATACGGATAAGGCGCTGATGTTGAATGCGGTTGCCTGCTTTGTGACCCTGTGCGCTACCAGCGTGGAAAGAACGGTCACCAGCCCTGCCGGGGAAGAGTTCACGGCAACAATAACAAATGTCCTGGCATCCAGTTACACCAGCGCTTCCGGCCTGTTTGTGGCGATCTTTGTCGGCCTTGTTTCCTCCAGGCTGTACCTGTATTTTGCCGGCAAGAAGAGCTTGACCATCAAGCTGCCGGAATCAGTGCCGGAAATCGTCTCCAAGTCCTTTGCCGTGCTGTTCCCGGTGGTCTTCTCTGTCTTTATCATTTCCGGCGTTGGTCTGGGGTTCTTACTGGCAACGAAAATGACGATGTTTGATGCGATCACCGCCTTTATCCAGGCGCCGTTGACAAAGGCGCTGACCGGCCTGCCCGGCTTCCTGCTTGTCTATGTTGTTGCCAACCTGCTCTGGTGCATCGGCATCAACGGCACTTCGGTGCTTTCGGCCATCACCACGCCGGTATTGCTTGGCGCTCTTCTGCAGAATACGGACGCCCGCAGCAACGGCCTACCGATGCCCAACATCATCAACGCGTCTTTTGCGTCCTCGTATACCTATATCACCGGTTCGGGCATGACCGGCGGCCTGGTCATTGCCATCCTGCTGTTTTCAAAGCGGGAGGACTATCGCTCGATTGCCAAGCTGGAGATTCCCTGCGGCATCTTCAACATCAACGAACCGATTGTCTTTGGCCTGCCGATTGTCATGAACCCGATGATGGCGATTCCCTTTGTCTTAGCGCCGGCCGCATCCAGCGTTACGGCATATCTGTTAACCAAGGTCGGTTTTGCCGGAACCATGTATATCCAGGCGCCATGGACCACGCCTGCCTTCCTGCAGGCATTCCTGTCGGCCGGCGGCAACATCGGTGCCGGCGTCACCCAGCTTATCTGCATTGCCGTTGCGACGGCGGTGTATACGCCGTTTGTGCTGATGGCCAATGGCCAGGCTGAAAAGAAGGGAGAACAGTAAATGCCTTTTCGCATTATCCGCGATAACATCATCAACGTTGCATCAGACGCCATCGTCAACAGCGCCAATCCGAAGGTGAGGGTAGGATCCGGTACCGATACTGCCATCTATGACGCCGTCGGGGAGGAAAGGCTGCTGGAAGAAAGAAAGAAAATCGGCGAAATGGAAGTCGGCCAGGCGGAGGCAACACCGGCGTTCAGCCTGCCGGCAAAGTACATCATCCACGTGGTCGCCCCAAAATACATTGACGGAAAATCGCAGGAAGACGTGCAGCTGCGCAGCTGTTATGTGAACTGCCTGAAGAAGGCGGAAGAACTGGGCTGTGAAAGCATTGCCTTTCCTCTGCTGTCCAGCGGCAGCTATGGGTATCCAAAGGATCTGGCACTCAATGCGGCCATGGAAGCCATCGGCAGCTATCTTCTGCACCATGACATGGA
>JAFWCP010000169.1 GCA_017536845.1 Solobacterium sp.
AGTAGAATTCCGGATGGTCCATCATGAATACCTGGGCCACCTTCAGATACGATTCCGTACTGATCGGATCCAGCGCGATTTCATCCCTGTAGTTTATGCAGCCTCTCAGCAGTGCCCTGTACATAAATGCTTCTTCACGGTTGAGGAACTGATGGTAATAACCGTAGTCATCCGAGAAGTATTCCTCCGGCAGACGGCTGTCATAGATTTCCTCAAGGTATTCGAAATCTTCCTTGCCCTCATCGGAAGCCGGTTCCTCCAGACTGTAATAAATATCAAAGTATTCATGATCGCTGTCAAAGAAGGCACAGCCCTGCAGCAGCACCATCATGGCCACAAGCAGGATACACCTGAATCTGTCTGCCATTCGACCTCCTTTCCGCTGTGAATGCACGCAGTCATCATTCTAACATATTACAGCTTATATTTTGCATTCCTTTGATCATGAATCTCACCGTCAAAGCTTAAGCCGAAGCCGAAGTCATAGACATGGCCTTCCGTATCGGTATAGGCTTCATAGTCATCACCGCAGTCTTCGTTGTGGGCATCCACGGTATCCATGTCCTTCGGCATCCTTGCCGGTAGCAGTCCTTCCGGTTTTTCTTCACCGGTCAGGATCTTGCACCAGGCCTCATCACTGACGCCGAAGTCCATGACGATGGCATCTGTTTCATTTTCAAACTCACCCATGACCATCGGACTGCGGGCGTGGATGACGGCGATCACCGGCTTGGAGCCAACGATGTTCCTGGTCTTCAGGACTGCTTTGAGATCCTTTTCATTCCATGTCTTTGATTCATGGTTCAGGAAGCTCCTGTCACGGTCATTCTCGATCTTTCCGCCTCTGGCCAGCGAGTGCTCTCTTGTTCTGGTGCTGACATATGGCCTGTACTGAAGGGAAACAGGGACATATTCATCCTTCTCCTCATCATAGCCGCTGCTGACGGGCGAGCGCATGATGACCAGGCCGACATCAGCCTCATCCTCATCATCGGTGATGGTGAAGTACTTTTCCAGAATCTGCCTCGAAGCCGGGAAGTATGTCTTTTCCGGCGTCACGTTGCCGAACCAGTCCTTCTTTGCCGGATCATGGAGATTGGGAATGTACACCTTTGTCCCCTTCTTTAACGGCAGCAGGCCTTTCCGGTTCTTTAACATGACAATGGAACGGACCTGGGCGTCAAAACCTTCTTTCACATACCCGGGATTGCCGACAACCTTCACGGATTCTTCGACATCCAGATACGGATTCTCATACAGCCCTGTACGGAAGATATTCATAAGCAGACGCTTTGCCGAAGTGCGGATGCGCTTTTCAGCAGCTTCCCTGCCGTACTTTTCATCCAGCATTGCAAATGCTTTTAAGACAGGCCTGGGATCGTTGTTGCCGCCGAACTGGTCGACGCCGGCTTCGAGGGCACGCATATGCCTTTCTTCCACGCTTGCCTCTTCCATGCCCCAGCACTTGCCGCGGAAGTCATACACCTTCTGGCCCTCATCACCCGTGATGCCCCAGTCAGTGCAGACCACGCCGTCATAGCCGGCTTCTTCCCTTAACAGGTCGTTGATGATGACCTTGCTGTAGGAGTTGCCGACATTGTCCTTGCAGGTGGAGATGGTGTAATACGGCATGACGGCGGCCGCCTTGCCGGTTTTCCCGTTCAGTTTGAACGCCCCTTCGGTAAAGACGGATTTGTGATCATCAAAACGATTGCCGGGATAGACAGAATACTTGCCATAGGCAAAATGAGCGTCACGACCGCCTTCGCCGGTACCGCCGCCGGGCCAGTGCTTGACCATGGTATTGACGCTGCCGTCACCCCAGTCTTCACCCTGGGCGCCGTCGCAGTATGCTCTGGCCATGTCGATGCTCAGTTCCCTACAGGGGCCGAAGGTTCCGGCAAACCTGTTCCAGCGAGGTTCGGTAGCCAGGTCAATCTGCGGTGACAAAGCAGTGGTAATGCCCATATGGCGGTATTCGTCAGCCATGACTTCGCCGAACCGCTTTACCACTTCCGGATCAAAGGTTGCGGCAAGGCCGATGGAGCCGGGCCAGCCGGAGATGTCGCTGCCGCTGCCGATGTTATACTCCGCTTCCGCCTTGACTTCATGACGAGGGTCAGAACTGACATTGACAGGAATGCCGAAAGGTTTGCTTTCACAGTATGCCTGGGCATTGTTGACCCATTCACAGCAGATTCTGGCATCATCGGTCTTTGCGACCAGCACATGCCGGATGCCTTCATCCAGGAACTGCCTCTGGTCATCGCTGAGGTCAGACGCACTCTTTCCCGATTCCTCCAGCGGTTTGCCGTCATACAGCTTACGGCCGAAGAAGCCGGCAAACATTTTCTGGTCACGCACCAGCATCTGATGCGAACTGTACAGCATCAGCCCGGCAATCTGTTCCCTGTCAAGCCTTCCGGCAAGGTCTGCCGCCCTTTCTTCTGCCGGCAGCCGCCAGTCTTCATACGGTTTGAGAATGCCGTCTTTCTCAAAGTTCTTGAAATATGTTCCATCCTGCTCCAGCAGTATATCTTCATCGTTGGCCGCAAGCTTACGGCCGCCGGCGATTTCATGAATGATCATATTGATTCCTCCGTTCTTGTATTCATTATACCTGACTTCCCGCTAAAGCAGGGCCAATGTTTCATCTGACATCTGAGCCCATAATAAAAAACGAGAGAGCGCTCTCTCGTTTTCAGGATGCTTTATGCCAGGGCTGCTCCGAGGTCGCCGCATTCCGCAAGGGCTGACGCGTCTGGTTCGCTGTTGGCGATGACGCCGTCATTGACAAGGTCCGCACCGGCATCACGGGTACGTTGGGCCCAGTCGCGCATCCACTGGCCGTCACCCCAGCCATAGGAGCCGAACAGTCCGACCTTCTTGCCAGCCAGGGCACCTTCGACGTCCGCGAACATCGGTTCACATTCTCCTTCTTCCAGTACTTCGTTTCCCATCGCCGGGCAGCCGAACGCGATTGCGTCATACTTCGCGGCATCAGCGGATGTAAACTCCGCCGCAGTCAGCAGATCCACCTGCGCTCCTGCATTCCTGGCGCCGTCTGCGACAGCTTCCGCCATGGCCTGCGTATTGCCGGTCATACTCCAATAAACTACTGCTACATTGCTCATTCTTTATTTACCTTCCTTTTCTATGCCATCCTGGCAACGAGAAGCCGTTCCAGGGATATGCCTCTGTTCAGCTGCCTGCGGCAGTAATCCGTACAGGCATCATACCGGTCAAAGGTTTTCTGGGCCTGCTCGGGATTGCTGTAAGCCTTCCAGCACCCTACGCACTTGACTCCCGAACAGGGGTGTTCCATAAACGCTTTGACATCATCGGGAGGATAGCCGAGAAACAGGCCGATCTCATGCGGAAAATCATCATTGTACCTGACCCGCCTGCTCAGCATGGCCACATACTGCTCTAAGCTGCAGGAAGGATATCCCTGTTCGGCAAGAATTGCCTGAGCTTTCGGTTTCTGCAGGTCGCGCAGCAGGTCGCAGTTACGGTAGATATACACCATGGTATTCTTCACCGTCTGTTTCAGGCACACGGCCGTCAGCCCATAACGGCGAAGAAGGCGGTTGAGGGAACAGAGTTCCTGGATGATCCTTGTCCCGATCCCCTCATTCACCATAAAAAGACTGCCTGTTTTCAGACCTGCCAATGTCGGTGCACAGTAATCCACAATCATCTTCTCGGTCATTGCTTCCTCCTTGATTAGCTTTGACTAACATTATAGTTAGATTATACTAACTGTCAAGCGGAATTCATCAAATAATCTGGTTATGACTGTCTGTGAGTTGGTATGCAGTCTCCTTTGATTGTTTTTTGCATTTCCTTTCCTGTTTCAAAAAAAGCCGACAGTCCTTTCTGCCGGCTTTTCAGTGCTCAAATCGACCTTAATACAGAATCATGCCATCGCCCAGAAGGCCATGACTTCCTTTTTCGCTGTTGCAGGTGCAACATGATACTCAGCCGCATAATCGGAGATAACTGATTCTAAAGAAGCACCATAACGTTTTGCGATTTTAACAAACGTCTTCTTGATTTCCTTGTTTTTCTGCCTGTTGTCTGCAGTCAGGCTCTCAATCTTCTTATCCTTCCGCTTCAGAGCATCGTCTTTCCGTTTCAGCGCAGTATCCTTCCGCTTTAATGCAGCATCCTTCTGCCTTGTCTGTTCTTCCACATACAGTTTCAATCCAACGCACATATCATAGCCTCCCGATCTCACGATACTGCATCATCAGGAGTAATCAAGATCATTTGTATTAGTTCAATGCAGCGGCGTTACTGCCGTAAGGAGAAAAGAACAGTAAGGATGTCAATACTGAAGTCCGGTATGCGATAATGGACCTGCAG
>JAFWCP010000170.1 GCA_017536845.1 Solobacterium sp.
GCCATGGGCGTCCTGGGCGCGGCGGTGGGAACCGTCATGGCGCGGGTGACAGAACTGATCGTCGTGCTTGTCTTCCTGATCCGTGATAAAAAGCTGCAGTTCCGTCCGAAGGACCTGCTGCTGAAGCTGGAGAAGCCGGTGAAACGGGACTTCTACCGCATCGGCCTGCCGAGCCTTGTTTCCGAACTGACCGGCAACCTGAATGTCTCAGCCGCGGCGATGATCACCGGCCGTGTTTCGGAATACTATATTGCCGCCAACAGCATTGTCCATAACATCTGGACGATCTCGTCACTGTTCTTATTCGGCATCGCAACCGGTGCCAATGTCATCATCGGCCACATGATCGGCGCAAAGGAAATCGACAAGGCGAAAGAGGCATCAGGGTATATCATGAACATGGCCATCCTGATCGGACTGGGCGGGGCGGTATTGATCCATGTGCTGGCGCCGTTGATCATTTCCTTCTTCAACGTTTCGGAAATGACGGTCATGACCGCCCAGAAGCTGAAGAATGCGGCTTCGGTGATCATGCTGTTCATGTCGCTGCAGATGATCCTGACCAAGGGTGTCTTACGGGGCGGCGGCCAGGCGGCGGCCGTCACCCGGGTGGACCTGATCTCCTGCTGGCTGGTGAACATTCCCGTCGGATATTTTGTCGCCCTGGTGTTAAAGGCTGACCCGTTCTGGATCTATCTCAGCCTGCGCTGTGACTATTTCATCAAGTCTGTCTGGGGCATCTGGAAGATCAGAAAGACGGACTGGATCATCCGTCTCAATGTCGACTAGGAGGAAAGGTATGATACTGGAAAAAGGAAAGACCTATACGGTTGCAGCCCGGCTGATCGGCTGCTCTGACCATTCGTTTCTGCAGGATGTCAGTGTATCCGGGAATGAGGCTTCCGGGGACTTTGTGTTCACGTCACAGGAGCTGCTGGATGCGGTGGTCACAATGGGCATGCCGCCCGGCATCGCGCAGAATCGAAAATCCCGGAAGCAGGAGATTGCCTTCAAGATGCATGTCATTGAAACGCTGCTGAAAGAAGACAGCGGCAGCCTTGTCCGCAATGAGGAGGCGATGAAGTATCTCGACGCCAGTGAGAAGGGGTTTTTGAACTATTATCTCGGCATGATCTTTACCATGCTGGCGGGGAAGAAGATGTTTCACTACCGCTATGGCGTCCACCTGTCGCTGTTTCAGAAAGAAAAACGCTTCGGCAAGGTCGTCTTCAGCGATGTATACCGGCCTGACCTGATCTTCTTTGCCGGCAGAAGGTACGGGGTGCTGGAGGCCAAGGGCCGCCAGCGGGAATCCAGAGCCGTATTGAAAGAGGCACTGAAGCAGGCTGCGGCGATTGTTTCGGTCAATGCCCAGATCCCGGACACGTATGCGGCCGTCATGGCGGTTTTGAATACATCCTTGCGCCTGGTCGTGCAGGACCCCGCACCGGCAGAGGAAAAGGACGGCATCCGGCTGGATGGCCTGACGGATATGAGCCTTCTGGCACAGTACTACGAACCGCTGCTGCAGCTGAA
>JAFWCP010000171.1 GCA_017536845.1 Solobacterium sp.
CGTGATTGATCATCAAGATTGTGTACAGGTTATCGGATGATTCATGGGGATATGGCGTATAACAGCCCGGAGTATTGTTCGGAGGTTATGCAGTATAATGTAAGTGAAACAGAAAAACTGTAAAAACAGTCGGGCTGAAGAAGTATGATTCATGAGGTTTTCATATGACGATACAGTTTGGAGTTGGAAAGTCCAATTTCGCAGATTTCAGAAGAGCTGACAATTATTACGTGGATAAAACAGAGATCCTGTATGAGCTGGTTCATGAAACAGATAATAATGTTACGCTTTTTACAAGGCCACGGCGTTTTGGAAAAACTCTCATGTTGAGCATGATGGAAAACTTCTTTAATGTCAGGAAAGACAGCAGGGAACTCTTCAGCGGGCTTGATGTTCTTAAACATGATTCTTTCTGTGATAAGTGGATGAATCAATATCCTGTCTTGTTTGTTTCGTTTAAAGATGTTGAAGCAGAGACATTTGAAGACGCATACAGGATACTGCAAATGAAAATTGCCGAAGTATGCAAGGAATACGATGATGTTTTCCGTGAATCAAAGGTTGATCAGGACGACGAACAACTGTTTTTGAAATTGAAATCCATGACGGCTGAAAAGAGTGTAGTCAAAAGTGCTCTTAAAATCATTACCCGTATGCTGTACGCTGTATATGGGAAAAAGGCAATTGTTTTAGTGGATGAAATTGACTTCCCGCTTGCCCGGGCAAGTGAAAAGAATACGATTGATAACGGATATTACAGGGAAATGGTTGATCTCATGAGGGGAGTCATGAGTACGACACTGAAGGATAATGAATCTCTGCAGTTTGCGGTGATCACAGGCTGCCTGAAGATTGGAAAGGAAAGCGTATTTACCGGCACGAATAACTTCGTTTCGTATTCTGTTCTTGATGAGGATTTTTCGAAGTATTTCGGCTTTTCAGACAGAGAGGTTGCTGAGATACTGGCTGCTGCAGGAAAACACGATAAAGCCGAACTTGTGAAAGAATGGTACGACGGATATGTGTTCGGCAACAACCATGTGTATTGTCCCTGGGATGTTATGAATTATGTATCGGCATTGAATAAACGCAGCGACGCCAGACCGAAGAACTACTGGAAAAATACAAGCCATAATGGCATTCTGCTTTCTTTTGTGGAACGTACAGACTTTGATGTTGCTGGCAAATTTGAACAGCTTCTGAATGGCGGAACTGTTTACCAGACTGTTTCTGATGAACTGACATATGATTCTCTTCATTCGTCGGAGGAGAACCTTTGGAGTGTTCTTCTGATGACGGGGTATATCACCAAGGTGGATGCGGAAGAAGACGGGGAAACAACAGAACTGCGGATTCCGAACAAGGAGATCGCTTCCGTATTTGAAGATACAGTGGTTGAACATTTTAAAAATACAGTGGACACCGATGCGGTGAATCAGTTGGTCCGGATGCTGTGGGATAACGATGCCGAAGGTGCAACGAAAGTGATTTCGGATCTTCTGTGGAATACCATCAGTTATCATGATTATCACGAAGATTATTATCATGCCTTTCTGGCAGGAATCTTTGTCGGCAGAGGCTATCAGGTTGAATCAAACAAAGAGGTTGGACTGGGCAGGCCTGACATTCTTCTGGTTGACAGGAAGAACAGAAGAGCAATCATCATTGAGGCGAAGCGATCTTCTCACGAGGCTGATATGGATGCGGATTGTGATGAGGCTCTAAACCAGATTGTTGAAAAGAAATACGCGGAAGGATTAACCGGGTTTGTGCAGATTCTTTGTTTTGGCATTTCTTTCTATCAGAAACAGGCCAAAATGAAGAGTTTGCTTCCAAAAAACTGAACCAAAAACAGGCTGTCAATATTGAGATTCGAACGAAGATGATCTTTTGTATGAAAAACAGGAAAAGAGGACGCCCCGTTTAAAGAATTACAACAGGTTTTACCGGAACTGAAACGAAGCCAGATTCAAGTGTTGCTTCGAAGACTCAGAGAAGAAAAACAGGTTCACAATGATGGGACTGCAAGCAATGCTCGCTGGTATTCAGGATCGGGAAATGCAGAAAGAGATTGACGCAGCAATAAAACTATACGTTTGCTGAAAAGGGATACTTAATATCGATGCCGGAAGACATCTTCGCCTAACCCTGCATCCCTGGCAATGGAACGCAGAATCTTCAGGATTTCAGCTCTTGTATGGTTAAACTGCTTCAGGGAATCCGGACTCTCAAACTCATACCATACCTTGCTGCGAGGATTGTGACTGATGTGCTCACCCCTTAGCCGTGCTGATGAGAGTATATGAAGCATGTCCATGAGCATAAATGCAACACGATCCAGCTGCTTGCGCCATGTACGGTTGCGGATGCTGGATTTTCCTTTTTCTTTCCTGAGGGTGTTATTGCTGCGGTCACGAAGCACGCCGGTATTCAAAGCAATCAAAGTGTCTTCAAGTGCCTTTTCAAAATCTTCCAGAGCATCTTCCTGGTAGATGTTTGTTTTAAAGGCCGGACGATCAAAACAGGAGATGTAGAACTGGATCAGTTCGATATCCTGCGGGTCATTCGAAAACGGTTTTTTCAGCAATTCCACAGCAGCACCAAGCTCGGCGCTGCGCTTCCATGAATGAAGAGTTTTTACTGTATATTGGTCAACGTCGCTGTCTATGAGCTTGGCACAGGTCTGGCAGAGCCAGATGCCATTGCGGATGCTTTTTCTTTCCTCCGATGACATCTCAGCATCATATCTTGGCCCGTTTTCGGCAGCCGCACAGATATGCGCTGCGACACCGACATTGATGTATGCTGATTCTTCTGAACCCGGTCCTACAGTCAGCCTTCTGCAGGCAGGATTGCTGCAGCGATAGGCTGCTCTTTTGGCCAGTGTTTCTTTTGTCTTAATGGTGAAATCATCACGGGAAGCAGGCATACATGTACTCCTTAATACTCAATATGGTATCACATATCAGTAAGGTCAAGACTCCTGGAAACATGATCAGATCATCTGCACATCGACAGATAATATTTGGGGCAATCTTAAATATGGTTAAGTATGTATCTTCTGTAAATACATATGTGATATTTCGCTGTTTGAAACAATAACTTCACTGCTAACTACACTGGACTTCACTGCAAACTACACTGCCTTCAATGGAAAAAGAACTGTAAATTGCTGTTTTAAGGTGAAATTGGGGGTTCAGAACACTCTTTCAAGACGATTACATTGAAAACTACATTAAAAACTACACTGGACTTCACTGCAAACTACATCGCACTTCACTGCAAACTACACTGCTTCACTGCCTGGATTCACCGTATCCTGATGCCGGTTGAATGCTCATTCATAACTTCAGCCGTTTGCCTGAAACTATCTGTATTAAAATAGAAAGGATTCAGCAGTAAACCAGGCATGCCCGGATCAACATGGAAAGGAGAAAAAACATATGCTGTTGTTTTCAACGTTGTTAAATATCAGACCCAACATGGGCAAAGATGATTTCATCCGCCTTGTGATCGAATGGAACCAGAACAGCCCCTTCAAGAACAACATCATTACACCCATGGAATGGCATGGGGAACATAACATACAGTTTGGTGA
>JAFWCP010000021.1 GCA_017536845.1 Solobacterium sp.
CCGGATAGCAGTAGACGACCCGCTTTTTCGAACTGCCCGGCCTAGCAATCAGCCGCTTTGCGGGCAAGGGAAAAGCCATGGCCGCAGTGATCGGAAGATACCTTTTTTCTTCAATGAATTTCCGAAGCTGTTCTTCTTCCGGTACGCTCAGACGGTCACGGTCTTTCTGGTATGCCAGGAAGTCCTGCCAGGCTTCCTGTGTTCTGATCTCATCAAGAATGCTCATGGTCATACGAAAAAAAGAGAAAGAGAAACATGCTTTGAAGTAAGCTGTGCTTAACGATACATGTCCGTACATACGCCTTCTGTCCGCGAAGAAACTGCCTTTGCGCATGCCGGGACAGCCACGGGCGCGGGATGGCCCCGCTTTTCTCTTTCTCTTCTCAGTGTTATGCCGGCAGGTATTTCTGCAGGCGGGTGCGGATATAATCAGGCCGGTTGGGGTAGTGCTCGACAAAGTTGATCATGGGATACCCATGCTTTGCGGCTTCTTCCCTGCTCCAGCGGTATTCACGGTGCGATGTCGTGGTCTTGCCGACGATCATGATCAAAGGCACCGGCACATCCCCGCTGTAAACGGCAATCGAATAGTCCATGAACCTTCCCTCACCGCCGATGGTGTGCGGGGAAACATTCTCCCTGACCGTATACTGCGAGAAGTCTTCCGCCAGTACGGCGAGCAGTTTTTCCCGGCAGCTGCGCCCATCCGTATCGTCGTATTCGTACATTTCTTCTTTCGGTTCATGTTCCTGCGTCTTTGCGGAAAGGCTGTCTTTGATGTTTCCGAAAAAGGCTGCAGCCTTTTCCCTGTTTTCTTCCGAGGTGGCTTCCTGGACCGTATCCTGGATCGAATCCCTGACATGGTTCAGAAAGGCCGACGCCTTTTCCCGGTTTTCTTCGGATGCCACTTCCTTTACGGTGTCCTGGATGGTGTCCCGGACGCCGGCCAGGAAGGCGGATGCCTTCTCCTGATTTTCTTTGGAGGCAACGGAGCTGACAAGGCTGTCAGCTTCCTTGAGGAGCTTATCGAAAATGCCCATGATGATCTCCTTTCATGCTTTTTATGCATTATACCACATGCACGGTGATATCATCGGGCCAGGATTTCCCCGAGCACGGCAAACACTTCTTCCTTCTGACGGTAGGGATGGATGTGGAAGTACTGTGCCCCGGTAAGCATCGCCGACAGCTGCGTCTTTTCCGCGTTGTAGAACAGATGGCAGGGCACCCGGAGGGCCTGGGCCCGGGCCAGTTCATAGCCGACGCCAAGCGAAGGGCACGTGCATTCCGCGACAAGCATGTCGGCTTCCTGCAGCCAGGCCATATCCTGGCGGTAGATCATCACATCCCGCGGCCCTTCCACGCTGTTAAGGGCAATGTCGCCGATGTGCTCGGTGAGCACCTCGTGGTCGCGCTTGAGACAGGCAATGATGTCATGATACAGCTGGGCATCTGACCGGCCGCCCCGGACAGACCCGGCAAAATAGATTTTCATACGATTCCTCCTGTTTTCAGTGCCTCCCGGCATACCGGAAAGTCAAAATATGTATCGGGAAACGGTTCGTCTTTCAGGGTAAAGTGCCACCATTCCCCGTCTAACGGCACAAAGCCATGCCTTGTCATCACGTCCCGCAGATACTGCCGGCACTCCTTCTGCGGCCCGCTCACGCCTGGCCAGTCGTAGGAACTGCTCTGACCGAACAGGTCAAACGGACTGCCCATGTCGACGTCCCGGCCTGTCTTCATATCAAACAGGGTCAGATCAACGGTGCTGCCGCGGCTGTGGCCGGAATATTCGGCAATATAGCCTTCCGGTATCAGCCGTTCTTTTTCAACCGCAGGATAGAAATACGGTTTCATCCTGGCATCAGCGGGATCCTTTGCCCAGCGGGCAAAATGGTCCACCGCCCTTTGCGGCCGATAGGCATCAAAGACCTTCAGCCGGTACCCCTGCGCCATGACTTCATCACCGGCCTGCTTCAATGTATATGCCGCCTTCTTTGTCAGGATGGCAATCGGCTCTTCATAGCCATTGATCCTTGTCCCGACAAAGTTGAAACCGGAATAATAGCGGATTTCCAGGATGACATCCGGCATGAGGTCGGCAAGCATGGCAAATTCAGAATTCAGGCTCACCCGTTCCCGCATGATCCGTCCCCTTTTGCATAGACATAGTCCAGCCGGTCATACAACATACCGCCGATGGCTAAGCCCTCAGGCTCGATGTGTTTCAGAACCATGCCGCTTTTTTCCATCACCCGTCTGGAACCGGCATTTTCAGCTGCGCACCATGCCGTGACTGTGCCAATGGCTTCTTCCTCTTTCAGATAGCGCAGCACTTTCCTTAACGCAGCAGCCGCATAGCCTTTTCTTTGAAAGGATGGAAAGATGCTGAAACCGATTTCGATGGAATTGCTCTTGGGGTCATAGTCATAGGCGCCGATCGTCCCGGCCATCTTTCCGTCGGCTTCGATCGCCCAGCCATAGAAACGATCATCCCCATAGCTGGCAAGAAACCGGCCGACCGTCTGCTCTGCCGTTTCCATATCCGCATACGGGTTCCAGCCCGAATACGCCGTCATCGCCGGATTTCTGCCGATCTGTTCATACAGCACCGATGCATCGCTTTCGACATGCCGGCGCAATACCAGATTTCCTGTTTCAAGCCTGACTGTTCCGCTCATGATACCGCCTCCTTCTTTATCAGAATGCTTTCTTTCATGTTCTTTATACCACAACAGCAAAACAAGATCAAACGACGGCAGGAAGGAACAATGGACTTTTATCAGGCATTCTGATTTAATATAGACGCTGCCGGATCCTGCATCCGGCTTCACAATAAAACGGAGGTACCCATGAAACTTAAAAACGGACTGACATTTGTCGCTTACGGCTTTCTGTTTACCCTTTTGAATCTGAACCTGACCGTCAACGGCCACACCGTCAACGTGATCCCGAACTGCCTCGGCTGGCTGCTGCTTTTCCTGGCCCATGACAACCTGAAACCCTACGGGGATGACAAGGGCTATCTGAAATGGACAGCCCTTGGCCTGACGGTTGTTACCGCCGTCATCTGGATCATCGGGCTGATGGACCCTGATTTCAGCATCAGCTGGCTTTCCATCC
>JAFWCP010000172.1 GCA_017536845.1 Solobacterium sp.
AGCCCCGCCGTCTGCCCGAAGTTCCCTGACCGCGCCGCTGCCGGAAGCATTCATGGCCTTGACGATATCGGTAATCTGCAGGGCAATGCAGTCCAGGGCCGCCCGCACGATTTCATTGCGTCCGGTCGTTCTTGACATGCCGGTCAGTGCCGCCCGGGCATCGGCATCCCAGTATGGCGCCCCCAGGCCGGAAAAGGCCGGTACGAGGTATGTGCGGTCGCCGGGACTGGCCGCTCTTGCCAGGGCTTCGGTTTCCTTCGGGCTGTCAATCAGCTTCACGTCATCCTTGAGCCAGGTGATGACCGCACCGGTATAATTGATATTCCCTTCCAGAACATAGGACACCTGCCCGCCGATCTTCCAGGCCAGGCTTGTCACAACGCCTTTGTCGGAGAAGAAAGGCGCATGACCGATGTTCATCATGACCGATGAACCGGTGCCGTAGGTGGCTTTGGCCATGCCTTCCTGCAGGCACCCCTGCCCTAACAGGGCGCCATGGCTGTCGCCCAGTACGCCATGGATCGGGATCGGCTGGTCCAGCAGGCCGGAAAGATCCGTCATGCCGTAGTCCCCGTCAGAATCGGTCAGCTGCGGCATGCAGGATGGATCAATGCCGAAAAGCTCCAGCAGTTCTTCATCCCATTTCAGATCGGTGACGTTGAATAACTGGGTGCGGGACGCGTTGGAATAATCGGTCTGGTGGCGTTCACCCTTCGTCAGCGTATAGACAAGCCAGCTGTCGATGGTGCCGACACAGATTTCACCGTTCTGCGCTTTTTCCTTCACGCCGGCAACATTTTCCATAATCCAGGCCAGCTTGGCGGCCGTGAAATACGGCGACAGCGGGATGCCGGTTTTTTTTCTGACTGTTTCGGCATACCCTTTTTCCGCAAGCCGCTGGCAGATGGCTTCGCCGCGGGCACACTGCCAGACGATGGCGTTGTACACCGGCCTTCCCGTCTTCCGGTTCCAGCAGACCGCAGTTTCCCGCTGGTTGCTGAGGGCGAGGGAAACGATCTCGTTTTTGTCAATGCCGCTGACGGCAATGCATTCCTTGGCAGCCAGATACATTGACGCAGTGATCTCTTCCGGATCATGTTCGACCCAGCCTTTGTCATTGATGATCTGGCGGTGGGGCCTGTCCGACCTGGCCTTCAGCCGGCCGTTTTCATCAAATAGCATCGCCTTGGTGGCCTGGGTTGACTGGTCAATGCTGAGAATATACCTGCTCATTTGAAATCCTCCAATGATTCTGTCACCGCCCTGATAATGCCGGCGGCATCGAGTCCGTAACAGGCAAAGACTTCCTTTGAAGTGCCGGCAATGACCGGCTCATCGGGAAGGGAAAGGCGCTTTACAGGTTTTGGCATGTATTGGGAAAGCGTCTGGCACACCAGGGAGTGCAGGCCGCCGTGCGGGACATGCTCTTCCACGGTGATGACAAGCTTTTTATCCTCCGCATAGCCCAGCAGCATTCCTTTGTCAAAGGGCTTGAGACAGTGCATATCAAGCACGGCACAGGAAATACACCTTTCTTCCAGCGTCCGGGCCGCCTCCTTGCATGCACGCACCGTTTCCCCGGTGCCGACTAACAGGACGTCATCTCCGCCCCTGAGCACCTTTGCCTCATCGAGCGTAAAGTTCATGTCATATTCTTCATAGACGTCTTCCACCGCATGCCGGCCCAGCCTGATATAGGCTGGCTTTTCGTCCTGCAGCAGCGCTTCAAACAGTGCCCTTGTCTCAAAACGGTCGCAGGGCAGATACACGCGCATGTTGGGAAGGGCGCAAAGGGCTGCGATATCCTGGGCGGAATGGTGGGTCATGCCCAGGGCCCCATAGCTGACGCCGCCGGAGATGCCGACGAGCTTGACGTTGGTATCCGAATAGGCGACATCCACCTTGACCTGTTCATAGGAACGGGTCGAAAGGAAGGATGCCGGCGAAACGGCAAATACCTTCTTGCCGCACTTTGCCAGCCCGGCCGCGATGCCGACAAGATCCTGCTCAGCGATGCCGGTTTCGATAAACTGCTTCGGAAAACGTTCGGCAAAAGGCTTCAGCGAAGCGGAACCGCGGGAATCCGAACACAGGACGACAATGTCCCGGTCATGCTCGGCATGTTCCATCAGCACCTGGCACATGACTTCCTTGTTGCTTATCTTATTTGCCATACAGCACCTCCTGCTGAGAAAGATCAGCCATGATCTGCGTGTATTCTTCCTGGCTGGGCACGTGGTGATGCCATGATGCCTTGTTTTCCATGACGGGCGAACCTTTGCCTTTGACCGTATCGGCAATGATGATAGTCGGCTTTCCCCTGACTGCCCTTGCCGTATCAAACGCCTGGTTCAAAGCGTCGATGTCATTGCCGTCAAGCCGGATCGTATGCCAGCCGAAAGCGGCAAAGCGGTCTTCGATCTTCTCCTGGTGCATGACTTCTTCGGTTGTCCCGGAAATCTGCAGGCCGTTGCGGTCGATGACGGCGCAGAGGTTGTCAAGCTGATTGTGAGACGCGCTCATGGCACCTTCCCAGACACTGCCCTCCCCCAGTTCGCCATCACCCATGACAACATAGGTACGGGATGGCCTTCCGTCCATCTTCTGGGCCAGGGCCATGCCGATGGCCACCGGCAGCACATGCCCCAGGGAGCCGGAGTTCATTTCGATGCCGGGCAGATGGTTGTTGGGATGGCCGATGAACTGCGTGCCGAAGCGGTTGTATTCCTTCAGGACCTTTTCCAGCGGAAAGAACCCCTTTTCTGCCAGGACGGCATACAGCGATTCCACGCAATGGCCCTTGCTTAAGACAAACAGGTCACGGTCAGGATCATTCTGGTTCTCGGGCGTGATGTTCATGGCATGGAAATACAGGCTGACCAGGATTTCCATAACGCTCATGTCACCGCCGATGTGGCCTGATTTTCCGGCCATGATGATTTCTATGACATCCTTCCGCAGCCTGTAACAGCGTGATTTCAGATTTTCCATGAATCCTCCTTTTTCCGTAAAGTATGGGAAAAGTCCGTGAGGTGTGCCCCGCGGACCTATCCCGGATTGTTTCTGAATTCAGTGCATCAGTAGATTGTGAAGCCGCCGTCGACGACGAGGTCCTCACCGGTGATCATGTTCGATTCGTCACAGGACAGGAATAAGACTGCCGCCGCGATTTCATCGGTTTCAGCAAAGCGGTGGGCCGGGATCTTTTCGATCATGTCGGTCTTGACCTTGCCCTGCCATGCGCGTTCGCCCATGTAGGTATTGACGACGGTCGGGGCAACGCCGTTGAGGTTGATGCCGTATTCGGCCCATTCCAGAGCGCAGACCTTGATCATGCCGACCAAGGCTGCCTTGGACATCGTATAGCCGACATGCTTGTTGATGGCGATGAAGTCAGCCTGCGAGGTGATGCAGACGATCTTGCCGCCCTTGCCCTGTCTGATCATCTGGTTGGCGACAGCCTGGCAGACGCGGAAAACGCCGATGGCATTGATGTTGATGTGCTTTTCGACGCTGGCAATCTCAATGTCGGTTGCCCGGTACAGGTCGACAAAACCCGGCATCGCGGCCAGCACATTGACTTCGCCGAACTTCTCGATTGTCTTCGCCAGCATGTTGTCAACGCTTTCCTGGCTGGTGACATCGGTCTGCACGCCCAGTGTTTCCGTGCCGTAGTCCCTGGCAATCGCTTCGGCAACGGCGTCGCAGGTGTCCTTGCAGTCGGCAATGACAACCTTGGCGCCCTTGTGCGCATACATTCTTGCTGTTGCTTCGCCGATGCCGCCGGCACCGCCGACAACAATCGCAACCTTCCCGGTCAGGTCAAGGTCGCCTGTAACCTTCTTGTAGCCAATCATATTATCAATTCCTCCTTATCAGCCGTCTGTTACAGCGGCTGTTTTTCTTTAGGATTATTATATGTCATCCCCTGATTGAAAACCACTGCCAATCTGCCGAAAACAGAGCAGGCAGTTTTCACACTGTTAATCATAAACATCCCTGCGGCAGATGTTTCCATATCGGAAAAGAAATAGAGTTTTTCCGGCTGTAATCAAAACTTTCTTATGCATCATTGTACCGTTCAGCAGAAAAAAACGGCAGCTTCCGTTTCTGAAAAACTGCCAGCTTCTTCTGATTTTTCCCTGCGGCAAACCGCAGCGGCTGCCCGCATATTCCGTACAATCTGTTGTCTTTTTCCCCATCGGTACAACTCTATGGCAGACAGGGCTGCCAATATCATGATGGCAATGCCGGTCAGGACCGAAATACACTGCCAGGCCTGAAGCCTGCTCTGATCCAGCAGGTCATCTGTACCCGGCGGAAACATCAGACTGTATGAGAGCTTTCCTGAAAACAAAGCATGCCTGCCATACCGCTTCGCAGATGTCATGATAAAAGAAGGCATATGATCCGGCAATTTCCTTCGGGATCTGCATACGTTCCCTTCGTGCTTCCGTTCTGTTCTTCATCGTCCTGCAGCCAGTCCGTGCCTGCACCCGGTATTTTTGCCATTGCCGACAGACTGCTGATATAAGCCAGAATTTTCTTTGAGCCAGAATCAGCAATTTTCGGCAAAATAAATAAGCCAGAAAAGCAGATATATGCGCCATCATAGGCGATAAAGATCAATGCCGATAATACGAAAGATGCTCTGCAAACTGTCTGTTGGTGCACTGCTGTTCTTTTTTCCTTCCCCGCTGAAGAATGAAGCTATCACAGGCAGAGTGGGAAAACCTGGCTTAAATAAAGTTCTCTTTCCGATTTATTTAACAAGCTTGCTTACAGCGTCCTGCTGGCGAAAACAGAAGGCGATGGCAAAGCGGATATCCTGCTGGATTACGCCACCCCGGTCTACCGTGATACGACGGTCGGCCGCTGCCTGTATGAAAAGCTCGCGCAGCAAGGGTACAGAACACTTTCCTGCAGCAGCCATAACCCCGGCCATACGCCGTATCTGGAGAAGATGGGCTTTGTCAAAGAGGAAGAAGGGCGTTACGTCCTGCATCTGGGCTGACAGGATACACGGCACGAAAAACCGTCCGCCGGATATGATCCGTTCGGACGGTTTTGCCTTTCTGTCAGATATCGAATATTACAGCAGGCCGATGCGGCGGTAGATTTCATCCACCCGCCTGATATGGTAAGCCGTTGAGAAGCAGTCTTCAATTTCTTCCGGCGTCAGGGTTGATGTAACTTCCGGGACGGATTCCATCAGTTCACGGAAGTTCAGGTTGTTCTCCCATGCCTTGATGGCCTGAGGCTGGACGGTATCATATGCCTTTTCTCTGGACCATCCCTTCTCCACCAGCTTTAACATGAAGCGCTGGGAGAAGATGACGCCGTTGGTCTTCCAGATGTTTGCCATCATGTTTTCCGGGAAGACGGTCAGGTTTTTGAGGATATTGCCGAATCTGGTAAGCATGTAGTCCAGCAGCTCGGTTGCATCGGGAGCGATGATCCGTTCCACTGAAGAGTGCGAGATGTCTCTTTCATGCCAGAGCGGGACATCCTCATAGGCGGTCATCATGTAGCCGTGCAGGACACGGGCACAGCCGCAGATGTTTTCCGAACCGATCGGATTTCTCTTGTGCGGCATGGCGCTGGAACCCTTCTGGCCCTTGCGGAAGCGTTCCTCGGCTTCTCTGACCTCGGTTCTCTGCAGATGCCTGATTTCGGTTGCCATCTGTTCGATGCTGGAACCGATCAGGGCAAGCACCGAGAAATAATGGGCGTGGCGGTCACGCTGCAGCACCTGGGTGGAGATGGCGGCAGACTGGATGCCCAGCTGTTCGCAGACATAATCCTGCACGAAAGGCGGAATGTTGGCAAAGGTGCCGACAGCGCCGGAGATCTTGCCGGCTTCGACATCTTTGGCAGCCATTTCAAACCGTTCCAGGTTGCGCTTCATTTCTTCATACCACAAGGCAAATTTCATGCCGAAGGTCGTGATTTCAGCATGTACGCCATGGGTCCTGCCCATGCAGGGGACATCCTTGTACTTCAATGCGTTTTCCTTCAGGATTTCCATGAAGGCATGCAGGTCTTCACGCAGGATGGCATTGGCCTTCTTGAAGCGCAGGCCGTTGGCGGTATCGACGATATCGGTGCTGGTCACGCCATAGTGCACCCACTTCTTTTCTTCGCCCAGCGATTCTGATACACATCTTGTAAAGGCGACGACATCATGTCTTGTCTCCTGTTCGATTTCCAGAATCCTGGCGACGGAGAACTTCGCGTTTGCCTTGATTTTCTCGACATCCTCAGCCGGAATTTCCCCCAGTCTGCTCCAGGCTTCATCAATCAGGATTTCCACATCCAGCCAGGCCTGGAACTTCGCTTCTTCAGTCCAGATGTCACGCATCTGCTTTCTTGAATACCTTTCGATCATCGGTTTTCCTCCTATTCCTCTCCGAAATACGCATTTACGATTCGTTTCGCTTCTTCAATGTTTTCACAGACAACCAGCACGGTGACGCCCTTGCCGGATCTGAGCACCGCGTTGGAAAGCATGAATACCTGGTCTGGATGAGTCAGGCTCATCCGCTTTTTTTCGGCAGCAAGATAACTCTCCAGAAAGGTTTCCGTTACCGCCGTATCATCGCTGATAAAGACGCCGATCCGGCTGGCATCCGCTTCATCAACGGCTTTATAAAGCGTCATCTGCGAACAGACGTCTTCCCCGTCAAAGACCTTCCCTCTGACGATGCGCTCCTTTTCTTTTTCCAGACGGCCGCTCAGCTTCAGCGAAGCCGCCATTTCCTTCACCGCTTTTTCCGATTCGCTGACTGCCGCCGGCGCCGCTGAAGGCGCTGAGCAGGAAACCAGCAGCGTGACAAGCATCAGGATGATGCATTTCAAGATCCGTTTCATATGTTAAAACAGCTCCTCGTTTTTCTCTTCGGCATCAAATTCCGGCAGCCTGGGAAGTTCCTCCAGACTGACCAGTTCGAAGGCGTCCATGAAATCTTCCGTCACCTCGTACAGGAACGGTCTTCCCGGCGCTTCCGAACGGCCGGCTTCCCGGATCAGCCCGCGGGCCTGCAGCTTGCGGATCATCATATCCGAGCTGACGCCCCGGATTTCTTCGATTTCCACCCTGGTCACCGGCTGCTTGTAGGCAATCACGGCGAGGGTTTCCATGGCCGCCGACGACAGCCTGCTTTCCTTGGTCACCTGGAACAGTTTCTTTGCCGTTTCGTTGACAAATTCCTTCGACAGGAAACGGTAGACACTGCCGTAACGGGCAACTTCAATGCCCCGGTCCTCATTGGCGTAGTATTCCATCAGATACTCCATCAGCTTCTCGGCATAGGGTTTCGTCGTGCCAAGCGCATCTACCAGCTGGTCCAGGGTCAGCCCCTCATCGCCGGTCAGAAACAGAAGCCCTTCCGCAATCGAAGCCATATGGATGAATCCTTCATCTCTTTCCGTATCACTCATTCACCTGTTCACCTCTTGTAAACCAGATCGTTTCTTTCTCATCAATCGTAAAATACAGGACGTGCTGACGGGCCAGATCCAGCACCGCCAGGAAGGTCACAATGAATTTCGGCAGATCGTGACAGTCATCGACCAGCGTATCAAAGCTGAAAGTCTTCGGCAATGTGGCCAGCCGGGCCCGGACTTCCAGTTCCCTGTCTTCCATTGAGATTTCCTTCACCGTGTATCTTGTCTCCAGCGGCATCGTCAGCCTGAGCCGGCGCATGCAGCGTTTCATCGCCTTCATGAGTTCATACGCGCTGCCATGGAATACGCCGTCTTCCACCGGCACCATCCATTCTTCAACGACACTGCTGAGCGGTTTGCCCATCTTCTTCTGACGGTTTTCAAACATCTGGGCAAGATCGCTGCTGACGTCCTTGAACTTCTGGTATTCCAGCAGCCTTCTGACCAGCGTCTTCTGGGGATCTTCGTCTTCCGCTTCCAGCCTGTCCTTATTCCCCGGCAGCATCTTCCTGCTTTTGTATTCGATCAGGATGGCCATTTCCACCAGGTATTCGCTGGCAATCTCAAGATGCAGCGTCTCCATGGAATTCAGATAGGCAATGTACTGGTCGGTCAGGGCATTGACATCCAGGTTGAGCAGATCCAGTTTGTTTTCCCGTATCAGGTGCAGCATCAGGTCCAAAGGGCCGTCAAACTGTTCCAGTGTCACACTAAACTCATTCATAGCCCGTGCATTATATCAAAAACGGCCCTGTAAAAAAAGGTCATTCTTCCTTCATGCCGTCAGCCGGAAAAGATGGCCCAAAGTGATCTTTCAAAGACAGAAAAACCCGAGAGGCCATCCTCTCAGGTTTCATGGCTGTCTGATGAGTCCGCTGCTTATTTGGCAACGATGTTGACGATCTTGTTGGGAACAACAACGACCTTCCTGATTTCCTTGCCTTCGATAAACGGCCTGACGCTTTCCAGGGCGAGTGCTTCCTTCTCGACATCTTCCTTGGCGCTGTCCTTCGGGAAGTCGAACTTTCCTCTGAGCTTGCCGTTGACCTGGACCGCAATGGTGACATTGCTCATTTCAAGCAGGACGGCATCGTAGGTCGGCCAGGATGCATAAGCAAGCGTCTGTTCGCCGGTATAGGCATGGTACATCTCTTCGCAGATGTGCGGGGCAATCGGGGAAAGCAGTTTGATGAAGCCGATCATCATGTCTCTGTTGACCTTTTCTGCCTTATAGCACTCGTTGATGAAGATCATCATCTGGGCGATCGCAGTATTGAAGCCGAGCGTATCAATGTCTTCGGTCACCTTCTTGACCGTAAAGTTGTAGACATAATCAAGGGCAGGAGTCTTTTCATCGGTGATCTTCTCCGGCATTTCCATAGCCAGACGCCAGACTCTGTCAATCCACTTGCGGGCGCCGTCAACGCCCTGTTCGCTCCAGGGCTTGGAGGCTTCCAGCGGTCCCATGAACATTTCATAAAGACGCAGGGTATCGGCGCCGTACTG
>JAFWCP010000173.1 GCA_017536845.1 Solobacterium sp.
GCCGGGGGCGGCAGTTCAGCTGTTTCCCATACCCAGGGCTTTGCTTTCGGAAACCGAAACCAGACATCCTCGGAAGCTTCTGCCAAGGGGATCAAATCAGCCGGGGATATCGAAATGCACGCTGCAACCCTCGCTCTTGATGCGGCTGATGATGCGCTGCACGCTGACGGCAGCATTTCCTTCTTCGGCGGCATCTATGACATCAAGACCGGTGACGACGCAGTTCACGCCGACGGGACGATCACCGTCAGCGACGGAACGATCCGCATAGCCGAAAGCCTGGAAGGCATGGAGGCTTCCTCAATCATCATCGACGGCGGCGACCTGACTGTCCATTCTTATGATGACGGCATCAATACCACAGACGGATCAGGTTCGTCCGACATGTTCCGGGCGGATACTTCCTCTCTGACGGTCAGCGGCGGGACAGTGACTGTGCATGCCGACGGCGACGGGATCGATGTCAACGGCAATGCCGTGATCAACGGCGGTACAATCGTAGTCTACGGTCCGGAAAACAGCGCCAACGCGGCCGTTGACTTCAACGGCACCTTTACGATTGCCGGCGGCACACTGCTGGCCGGCGGTGCGGCCGGCATGCTTGAAATACCGCAGAACAGCGCTGACCAGGCGCTGCTGGTCGTCGGCATGACCAGCTCATGCATCATTCAGGATGAGGCCGGAAATACCCTCCTGAGCTATGAAACAGAAAAAAGCTGCCAGGCGCTGATTGCTTCTGCACCATCCCTGAAGGCCGGCCAGGCCGTCACACTGATTGTTGATGGGGAAAACATCGGCACCTTCACATTGACGGAAGGCGTAAACATGCTGAATGATGAAGGCATGATGAACGGCTCCTTCGGCCATCCCGGCATGCCCGGCGAAGGTTTTGAAGGCCGGCCAGGCGGCAATGGCAGTCCCATGAATCCGGGTGAAACGCCAGGTGAAGGCTTTGAAGGCATGCCTCCCCAGAACGGTGAAATGCCGCAGCCGCCCCAGGGCGGGATGGTCGGTCCTGGTTTCCATGGCCGCAGATGAAAGTAAAAAAGGAAGATCCTCATGATTTATTCATCAGGGTCTTCCTTTTTGTCTCGCAGTACATAATTGGGTGTTTTCTTGCTTTCCTGAAGGGTATGCATCATATACTCGCCAAGCACGCCGATGGACAGTAACGTAATGCCGGTTGAAGCGGTGATCAGCAGTACAATCGTCGTAAAGCCGGGGACGGTAATTGAACCGATCAGGTATCGCAGCAGGACAAAGATCCCGTACAGAACAGCGATCAGGAAAGTGACAAGCCCCAGGTTCCTGACCAGGATCAGGGGCAGGGCAGAGTGCGTCGTGATATCAAAATAGAGATCCTTCGCCAGCCGTTTGAAGCTGTAGCCGGAATGGCCGTACGCCCGCTGGTCATGGCGGACAGGCACATTAATGATATGGTTGGATACTGCCAGGATCAGGTTGCCGATCTGCGGCTTGTAAATATGCATTTCAAGGATGGCGTCCACGATGAAGCGGCGGATCAGCCGGAAGGAGGTCATATCCAGCCCCTTCGGCTTATTCAGCATGCGGGTCGTGGCGTAATCCGCGGCGGCAGTGCCGATGCGGCGGATGAGATTGTGCTTGCGGTTCTGATACGAGCCCAGGATGACATCGATGTCATCCCTTTCATCCATGGTCCTGATCATCGTAACAAGCTCTTCAGGAGGATGCTGAAGGTCATCATCCATTGTGATGATGAAATCACCTGCGGCATGGGCGAAACCGCACAGCGTTGCCGAAGGCTGGCCGAAGTTGCGGGCCATCTGGTAGATCTTCACCCGATGGTCCTTCTCGTGCAGGGAACACATGACCTGCCAGGACGCATCCTTTGAACTGTCATCCACCAGCAGCAGTTCAAAATCACGCTGCAGGGTCTCGTCAAAAACCTTGCACAGCCTTTCATGCAGGGTCGGCAGGGTATGTTCGCTGTTATAGACGGGGACAACGACGGAGTAAAGTGTCATGAGGATTCCTTTCTGAATGTGCCTGAAGTATACAAGGAAACCGAATCAAAAGCAAGGCTGATTGAATCGCATTGCCGTCAATGCTATAATTTTCACACTTTGAAAAGAGGTCCCCATGCAGCAGTATTTCAGCCCTGAGCCGTTGGCAGTCGGCCGGGAATATCAGTTTACAAAAGAACAGGAACATCACGCCTGTGATGTCGTCAGGCTCCATGACGATACGATCCGCCTGGTTTATCAGGGAGACGCGTTTTTCGCAAAATGCACCATGGAAAACGGAAAGGTCCGCTGCATCGTAACGGAAGCGGATCCAAGGGTCAATGAACTTCCTTTTGACGTGACGCTGTGCATGGCATTGATACGCAGGGAAAAGTTTGAGCTTGTCCTGCAGAAGGCGGCTGAGCTTGGGGCGACACGGATTGTGCCGTTTGTCTCTTCCCGCTGCGTGGTTTCCAGCAAAGCCGAGCGGGAAAAGAAGCAGAATGAACGCTATGCGCAGATTCTGGAAGAAGCCAGCCGGCAGTGCAAGCGCAACCGCATCCCGGAAATCCTGAAGCCGGTGGCATTTGAACAGCTCGGCGAATATCGCGAAGCGTGTTCACTGGCCTGCTATGAAAATGCCTTTGGTTCGGCACGATCCATCAGCAGCTGTTTTGCCGGCGACCGTTCGGCAAGCATCGTCATCGGCCCGGAAGGCGGCTTCAGCCCGCAGGAAATGGACTGGCTGAAGAATACGGGGTTTACGGAAATTACCCTGGGCAGCCGGATCCTCCGCGCTGAGACGGCGGCCATCTATGCCCTGAGCATCCTGGCGGAAAGGGGGATCCAATGAAGTTTTCCATCTGCAACCTCGGCTGCAAGGTCAATGCCTATGAAGCAGAAAGCTGTGCCTATGCCCTGGAACAGCAAGGGTTTGAGCGCACTGACTTTGATCAGCCGGCTGATATTTCCCTGATCTTTACCTGCGCGGTGACCAACACCGCCGCTGCCAAGAGCCGCAAGATGATGCACCGCATCCGAAGGATGAATCCGGACTGCGTCATCGCCATGGTGGGCTGTTATGCCCAGATTGACGCGGCGGCCATGACCGATGCGCAGATTGTCATCGGCACAAAATACAAAAAGGATCTTGCAGGCTTTGTGACAGAATACCTGCGCACCGGCGAAAGGATCGTGAAGGTGGAGGATCTGAAGGATATTGCCTTTGAAGCCATGGCGCCGGTCCGTTTTGAAAACCGGGCCCGGGCCTTTCTCAAGGTGCAGGATGGCTGCAACCAGTTCTGCAGCTACTGCGTGATCCCCTATGCAAGAGGACGCGAGCGTTCGATGAACCCGCAGGAAGTCATCCAGGCCGCAAGGCAGATCACAGAAACCCATCAGGAGATTGTCCTTACCGGCATCCATACCGGCCGCTATGGCCGCGAATACAGGATGAGCCTGGAAGATCTGATCCGGATGCTGCTGAAGGAAGTTGACGGCCTGAAAAGGCTGCGGATTTCTTCGATCGAGATCACCGAGATCAGCGATGGCCTGCTGCAGCTGATGCAGGAAAACCCGGTCATTGCCCGCCATCTCCACATCCCCCTGCAGTCAGGCTCGACCGAAATCCTCAAGGCCATGCACCGCCCGTATACGGCTGACGAATTCCTGGAACGGCTTGCAGAGATCAGGCAGATTGTCGGGGATGATGTTTCGATTTCGACCGACGTCATCGCCGGCTTTCCGGGCGAAAGCGAAGAAAACTTTGCAGAAATGCTGGATACCATCGCTAAAAGCGCCTTCTCCTTCCTGCATGTCTTCCCGTTTTCACCCCGCAGCGGCACTCCGGCTGCTGCCATGAAAAACCAGATTTCCGCCGAGGTGAAAAAGGAGCGCGTCGGCCGGCTGCTGGCACAATCCAGAGCGATGTACCAGACATATATGGACCGTTTTATCGGCAGCGAAGCCGAAGTCCTGACCGAAGAGTGCCGGGACGGGTACACGACAGGGCATACATCCAACTACATCCCGGTTCTGATCAAAGGCGAAAGCGAACACGGGGTCATGAAAAAAGTGATATTAAAGGAAACCGGTCAGGGAGAAATGACCGCAGAAGAGGTATGAGTATATGAAACTGACAGATTTATTTGAAAATGTACCGGACATAGAAATCCGTTCGCTGATGGCGGACAGCCGCAGGAAAAGGCCGCAGTCGATTTTCTTCTGCATCAAGGGCATGATGTTTGACGGCCATCTGTTTGTTCAGCAGGCCATTGCCAACGGCGCTGTCGCCATCGTACACAGCGACCCGATTGAAGACAAGGATCCCGCCGTCACCTATATCAAGGTGAAGGATGTCCTGGCTGTATTCAATAAGGTTGCCGATGCCTTCTACGGCTATCCCAGCCACCGCATGACGATGTTCGGCATTACCGGTACCAACGGCAAGTCTTCGACCGCCTGCATCATCCGCGACCTGCTGACGCCGTATCATCCGACCGGCTACATCGGCACCATTGCCATCGAATACGGCAATGTCAAGCTGCCGCCGCTTCTGACAACGCCGGATATTGATGACCTGCACGGGATCCTGGCCGACATGGTGGATGCCGGCATGGAAGCCTGTGCCCTGGAAGCAAGCTCCATCGGCATTGAACAGCACCGCGTCGACAGCATTGATTTTGATGTCGCCATCTTTACAAACCTGACCCACGACCATCTGGACTACCATGGTACAATGGCCAACTACATGCAGGCCAAAAAGGAACTGTTCGACCACCTCAAACCCGATGCCATCGCCGTGACCAATGTCGATGACCCCATCGGCATGAAGATCGTTGAAGACTGCCCGTGCCGGGTTGTGACCTACGGCATTGACCACGACGCCGATTACCGCGTCAGCAAGTACCAGATGCTGGCGGACAGGACAAGGTTCACCCTGCAGACAAGGACGATGGAATATGAAATCGCTCTTCCGATCTCATACGGCGCCCCCA
>JAFWCP010000174.1 GCA_017536845.1 Solobacterium sp.
ATGATCGACCGTCTTTCGGCCCTGATTGCCGGGGCGGAAGCCGGCGTGCCGGTCTGGTCCATCGTACCGCCCCCGGCCCTGAAGGAATCCGTCAATACGAAAAACATCCTGAAGAACATCAACAGCCTTCTGCAGGAATTCAGCCAGGAACAGATCTTTGCGGCCAATGACCTGCTTGAGCGCAGCGAACAGCGGATCATCTTCGGCGCCCCGCGTCTGGCGCCCTGCAGTGAGGATGCCATCCGGGTCGGCGTATGCGGCCAGCTGCCGCCGATCAATCCGCCTTCTACCCGGCTGGTCATCGCCTTCTCCCGCCTGTCGCCCCGGCTCAACCCCGCCAAGGTCATCCGGGAAGCCTTCCAGGGTGCCCCTTATGATGTCTTTGCCTGGTACGAAGGTGCCCAGGAGCTTGTGGAAGACAACCTGCATATCCTGGCAGAGCCTGACTACCGGCTGGTTTCCGGCGCGGCTGCCGTCATCCATGACAGCACCACCTTCATGACCAATTTATGTGCTGCCTGCGGCGTCCCTTCGCTGGCTGTCACCGACAATTCCTGCGAAAGGAACTTCAATGCCGTCATGCTGAGGAAAACAAAAACCGGCCTCTATATTTATGAAGAGGAATTCTCAATGATTACCCTCTACGAGACCTTCCGCAAGCTCATGGCGGATGACCGGTATAAAGAAAACGCCCGCGAGCTACGTATCGAAACGTGCTCGCTGGGCGATATTCGGGAACTGCTGAAATATCTGTGAATCAGATCAGCTTAAGATACTTGAACGCGTTGTACAGGCCGTCGTCATCTACGTCCGTTGTGATGTAGTCGGCGGCCGCTTTGATTTCTTCGCCGCCGTTGCCCATGGCAACATTGAAGGCACACAATTCAAACATCGAAAGATCGATCTTGGCGTCGCCGAAGGAAATGGTGTCCTTCTGGTCGGCGCCGAGATGCTTTAACAGCACTTCAATGGCATGCTTTTTGGTAATGCCGGCCGGGCCAAGGTCGCCGAACAGCGCCAGTTCGCCCTTGCCGCCCCAGGTATTGGCAATAAGCTCGGGGAATTCGGTCTTAGAATCGAGATGGTCCTGATAGGAAGACAGGATGAAGCTGATCTTGTTGACATCGTCGCGGTAGAGATCCTCGCCCTGCAGATGGATGAACGAATTCACGAAGCTGCTGGCCGAGTTCTTTGCCTTTTCCATGTCCGCGCCTTTGCCGGTCGCATATTTGACCATGGTGGCCGGACCCTGCTCGAGCATGTAATCATTGCAGTACATGCCGGAATTGGCTTCCAGATAGAAGCCGAGATGCCTTTCATTGCACCAGTCGACGATGTGCTTGACATCCGCCCTGCTTAAGCCCTGATGCATGACAACCTCATTGTTGTCTTCGACATAGGCGCCGTTGCCGCCGATCATGCCGTCAAGCTCAGGCAGGTCGCGCTGTTCGATTTCGGCCTTGGAGCAGCCGGTGCAGATATACACCTTATGGCCGTTGGCACGGGCCAGGCGAACCGCCTCCTTGGCGGAATCCGGGCACTGGGTGCGGTAGTTGATCAATGTTCCGTCAACATCAAGAAATACGATTTTGCTCATGATACTCTCCTCTATGTTTCTATTATAGCATGATATTACAGAAGCTTCTGCTTGGAACGCCTGATAAAAGCTGTCCGCAAAGGCCCTGG